>CAZHNZ010000078.1:0-19940 GCA_964534355.1 uncultured Parabacteroides sp. | reverse complement strand
AATATTCAAAATCGAATTTCAAATCATCAATGATTTGATGTTTTTTATCACAATTTATAAATGTTAACGTTTCTATACGGTCTAAAATCGAACGCGCCAACACAATATCCTTTGCACCTACCTTTTTCAGGGCCAAAATGGCTCCGTTGAATAAAAACAACTGATCATCAATAATGTTTGAAATAGCTTTATCCAAAACTAAATTGAGCTCACTTTCAGACAAATCATCTTTGGCCGAAAACCACCTCGACAAAGCAGTGTATCCGGTGTACACCAGCATATCGGTATGGCTACCCAGGCAATGCAGAATAACGGGCACCGGATTTTCCAGCTTTGCCAGCCGATACATCGATAGCAATTCGGCGATTTCGGAAAAACGAACAGACTCAATCCAACTGAGTGCTTTTTGTGCGGTAAAACTCTCTTGCGGATGCAGCAAAATAGCCAGAATTTTTAATTCACGAATATCTTCTGCCCACAACAAATCGGCCAGCATCGCATCAGGGGCCATTTGTTGAGCCATCTGCTTAAGTATGGGTAACTTAACGCCAAAACTGACTCTGTAATCAATACCTCTCTCCCTCAATTCCGAAGAGAGCACTCCATTCATAGAGAGGTATAGCTTCTGTTTTATCTCTCTGACCCGGCGCGAAAGCGGATTCTCATCCGCTCTTTCAGGCTCGCCGGCACAGTGGTGGTGTTTGCTCATATCAATCAGTTCCTGACAGGTAAAGTTGAATATTTGCGGGCATACCGCAACATCTGTTCGGCATAACCCTCTCTGTAATCTATACGGATATCGGTAATTTGTCCCTCTTTATCCTTAATCACCACCATCACCGGATTCACAAAGCCTCTGTAGGGTGCAATGTTCAGTTTGGCATAGCGGGCAAGCACCTCTTTGTGCAAATCAGGATCAACCTTAACTGCATATTTCTCAATCAGTAATCGGGCAGTTTCGTAATCGCCTTCTGATTTTATTCGTTGAATTTCAGACAATAAACGACCAATCAATTCCCGCATTTTTACATAATCGTTGATGCGGATTTGGGTTTTTCCCATCTCATGGATTACTTCCACAACCTTGTCCGAAGCCCCCTGCTCTACGACCCACCGGGCAATCAGAGCACGGTTGCGCATGTGAGCCTGTTCGATATTTTTTCCGGGCTTGATGCGGGTCAGTTGAGTCATATATCCATTCATGATATATTTGTAATATTCGGCTTTGTAGGCTTCTGCATTTGGCAAAAGGCCCAGCTCCACCGTTTTGGCATCGCCCATAAAGTACAAGGCATATAAGTCGGCTCGCGCCTCCTCGATGGGTGAACCGTAGGCCTTCAGCGCATCAGGATCAGTGCCGGGAAGCAACTTACCCGAACCGTGCCCCAGACATTCGTGCAAATCGGTATGCAGATTATCGGCCTGCAAACCAAAGGCTTTCAGTCGCTCTCTCTCCACCGCATCGGGCACAAACTCCTGAAGGAAGCCATTGCCCTGCGCAGCTTTATCGTAGGCCTCTGTTATATTTTCTATGGTTACCGATTTCGAACCATGATCGCGGCGAATCCAGTTTGAGTTAGGCAGATTTATCCCGATAGGCGTAGTCGGATAGCAATCTCCACCCAACATGGCTACCGTGATTACTTTTGCAGAAACACCCTTCACCTGCTCTTTTTTGAAGCGGGCATCCACCGGCGAATGATCTTCGAACCACTGCGCATTATCGCTGATTATCCGGGTACGCTTGGTGGCTTCTACATTTTTGAAATTCACAATAGATTCCCAGCTCGCCTTCAATCCAAGCGGATCGCCATAAGACTCCGTAAAGCCGTTGACGAAATCGACAGTCAAATGCAGATCTTTTACCCACAATACAGCGTAATCATCAAAATCCTTCAGGTTTCCTGAGTAATAAAAATCGATTAATTTCTGAATAACAGCCTTTTGCTGTTCGTTTTCGGCATACGGCAAAGCTAATTTCAGCAAAGCCACAATTTTTTCTATAGCCTCAGTATACTCACCACCCACTTTCCAGACCTTCTCGGTAATGACTCCGTTTTCCTTCACCAGTCGGCTATTCAAACCATACGAAACGGGCGTTTGATCGGCCGGGTTTTTCATTTTATCGTAGAATGCCTCTGCTTCTGCCTGAGTTACGCCATCGTAGTAGTTGTTGGCCGATGTCAGAACCAAATCCTCACCCTGAGCCTGATTGACACGCTTAGGCATAATTTTCGGATCAAACATAATGGGAAATATGCGGGCTATGAATTTTGACCGGCACTCACCGGGCAACACCGGAACCTTATTTTTGGGCAACAACATGACTTGTCGTTTGAAAAATTCGCGGGCAAACAGGGGCTGTATTTTATCGGATGAATAATCCTGATGAATGCCATTGTTGTACCAAACCTGTTTGATGTATTCATCGAGTAATCTGAAATTCTTACAATCCTTTTTCTCGTTGTAGTTGACATAAACTGCCTCCAGCAAACGCTTAATAGCCAGGTTGTATTTTCCGTTCTGATCAAATAAAATATCCCGACCCATCAATGCAGCTTCGGACAGATAATAAATCAGCGTTTTTTGCGACAACGATAAAGCCTCGAAATCGGGCACTCTGTATCTTAATATCTCGACATCGGCAAATTTATCGACCGAATAACTAAACTCAGGTGTAGCGGGTAAAGCCTTCTCTCTTTTAGTAGCCGCTTGTCCCGAAAGTGAAATAGATGTTGCTATCATAAATAAAATACGTTTCATGGGTATGCAATTATATGTGAAATAATTTGCGTAAACTATTAATAGGCCAAATCGCCTTTGCCCTGACGAATAATTTCATAGTCAGGTCCGGTGCAATCGACCACCGTAGAGGCTGTCAGGCTACCATACCCGCCGTCGATAACGATATCTACCGTCTCTTCGTATCGTTCGTGAATCAGTTCGGGGTCGGTTATGTATTCCAGTATCTCGTCGTCGTGGTGCACAGAGGTAGTCAGAAGCGGGTTGCCCAACTGTCGGATAATCTCACGGGCAATTTCGTTGTCGGGAATCCGGATACCTACCGTCTTTCTGTTTCGGTAGATTTTGGGTAGATTAGAGTTTACCGGCAGAATAAAAGTGAATGGCCCCGGCAGGTTTTTCTTCATCAGTTTAAATGTGGCATTTTCCACTTTGGCATATTCGCTGATATTGCTCAAATCGAAACAGACAATCGAGAGATTCTCTTTTCGGGGATCAATACCTTTGATTTTGCAAATTCGCTCCACAGCCCGCACATTCAGCGCATCGCAACCAAAGGCATACACCGTATCGGTCGGATAAATAATCAGCCCACCATCTCTGAGTATGGCCACTACCCTATCTATCTCTCGTTGATTGGGGTTTTCGGGATAAATTTTCACAAGCATATCATCGGTTTTTTTCGAAATGAAACCTCACATTCGTTTGCTCAAAAAAAACAATTTCCTTCTGCCTCCGAAGAGACAGAAGGTAAACTATATATTAGAATGAAAAAGAATCAACTACTTATCCGTAGATAATTTTTCCCTGTTCGTCTTTGTATTCATCGAAACTTTTCTCGTACTGATTCATCGCGCGCAAACTCATGCCCATACTCGAAAAACCACCGTCGTGAAACAGGTTTTGCATGGTCACTTTGCGGGTCAAATCAGAGAACATTACGATACAATAATCGGCACACTCTTCTGCCGAAGCATTCCCTATGGGCGACATACGCTCAGAGAAATCGAGTAGTTTGTCCATACCCTTTACACCACTACCGGCAGTAGTCATGGTAGGCGATTGCGAAATTGTATTGACACGAACACCTTTTTCGCGACCATAGATGTATCCAAAACTGCGGGCAATAGATTCGAGCATCGATTTTGCATCCGCCATATCGTTGTATCCAAACAACGTGCGCTGAGCAGCCACATACGACAAGGCCACAATAGATCCACCTTCGGAAATGGCATCCATTTTTTTAGCCACCTGTATCATTTTGTGAAATGAGATTGCCGAAATATCCAGAGTCTTATTCAATAAATCGTAGTCGAGATCGTCGTAAGGACGTTTCTTGCGAACATTGGGCGACATACCAATAGAATGAAGAACAAAGTCGATTTTTCCACCCAAAATCTCCATAGATTGGGCAAAAACCTGCTCCAGATCAGCTACACTAGTAGCATCAGCGGCAATTACCTGTGCATTCAGTTTTTCGCTCAATGCCGAAACTTCGCCCATACGCACAGCAATCGGGGTATTGGATAATGTGATAACTGCTCCTTCTTCAACAGCTCTTTCGGCTACTTTCCAGGCAATAGACATATCATTCAGTGCACCGAAAATAATCCCTCTTTTTCCTTTTAGCAAATTGTAACTCATTTGTTCTCTTTATTTAGTTTATCATCTTTTTTATCAGGCAATTAGACATTCGCATTGCACAGAAAAGCAAAATTTGCGCAAAGATAATACTTTTTCGGCAATATCTCAAAAAAGTTACCCGTCTCTCTTTGATTATAATCATCAAAACTAAAATTGCAATAATTATGCAAACCTAATACCAAACCCATTCCTTTTAATTCCAACTTTATTTTATTCATGAAATATTCAATCCCCCGAATATCACAGAAACAATTTATATCCAATCAATCATATTTTTCTATTTCCATTTAATTATAAAATGCAGATTCAATAATGCATCAACAATCACTAAAAGTTAATAATACACATATTAATCTCATTAAATTATTCAACATAAAATATATTCATATCCTAAATTTCAGGGCTGAAAATATTCGGTGTTTTCGAATAAAAGAGTTAATTTTGCGCGGAGTTTTCGCCTTACGTAAAAAGCAGAATTTAGCGAATCTGAAATAACAGAAAGCTCACCAATAAATGTAACAACAAAACAACATTATCCGATGAATATTTCATACAACTGGCTTAAGGAATATATCCAGACAAGCCTCTCTCCCGAAGAAGTTTCAGTAGCATTAACCTCTATCGGACTGGAGACCGGTGGCATAGATGAGTTTCAAACCATCAAAGGAGGGCTCGAAGGATTGGTAATTGGCCATGTTCTTTCCTGCGAAGATCATCCCAACTCAGATCATCTTCACATTACAACTGTTGATTTGGGAAATGGAGATCCACAACAGATAGTTTGCGGTGCAGCCAATGTGGCTACAGGACAAAAAGTAGTAGTCGCCACTATTGGTGCTAAATTATATAGTGGTGACGAATCGTTCACCATCAAAAAATCGAAAATCCGCGGCGTTGAATCAAACGGCATGATTTGTGCCGAAGACGAAATCGGGGTGGGAACCTCTCACGACGGAATCATTGTTCTTCCCGATTCAGCCGTGCCCGGAACACCTGCTGCAGACTATTTCAATGTAAAATCAGACTATGTACTCGAAGTAGATATCACACCTAACCGCGTGGATGCTGCGTCTCACTTCGGAGTGGCCCGAGACCTGGCTGCCTGCCTCAAACAACAGGGCAAAGAGGCGACTCTGACTCGCCCTTCGGTTGACACATTCACCACCGTTTCCTCTGATAAAGCGGTGGCCGTAACCGTTGAAAACAGCGAAGCCTGTCCCCGCTATTCTGGTGTAACCATATTGGGCGTCACCGTAAAAGAGAGCCCTGAATGGTTGCAAAACAGACTGAAAGCCATCGGTCTCCGCCCTATCAACAACATCGTGGATATTACGAATTATGTGTTACACGAATTGGGACATCCACTGCATTGCTTTGACCTGAGTGAGATAAAAGGAAATCAGGTAATCGTAAAAACAGTACAGGATAAAACAAAATTCACGACTTTGGACGAGAACGAAAGAGAACTTTCGGACAATGACCTAATGATATGCAGCACCGAAGAGCCGATGTGTATCGCCGGCGTGTTTGGCGGCCTGAAATCAGGAGTTACCGAAAGCACAACAGATGTATTCCTCGAAAGTGCTTACTTCAACCCCATGTGGGTGCGCAAAACTGCGCGGCGCCACGGACTGAACACCGACTCTTCTTTCCGTTTCGAAAGAGGTGCCGACCCTAATAATACCACATATGTGTTGAAGCGTGCAGCATTGCTTATCCAAGAACTGGCCGGCGGAACCATCGCCGGAGAAGTAGTGGACATTTATCCCACTCCGGTTAACAAAGCAAATGTGGAACTGAATTATGCCAAAATCAATCAACTGATAGGCAAAATAATACCTAAAGAGATAGTCAAAAATATTCTGGGCACACTCGAAATAAATATTTTAGCTGAAAATGAGGTGTCTCTATCGCTGGCGATTCCCACCTACCGCGTGGATGTGCAAAGAGATGTGGATGTAATCGAAGACATTCTGCGCATCTATGGGTACAACAATGTGGAAATTAGCGAGCAGGTAAATGCAACTCTTTCTTACAAAACAGACACCGATAAAAGCCATCGGATGCAAAATCTGGCTGCTGAAATGCTGGTTGGGCTGGGATACAACGAAATTCTGAACAATTCTCTCACAAAAGCGGCTTACTACACCGACCTGGTGAGCTACCCCGCCGCAAAATGTGTGATGATGCTCAATCCACTCAGCAACGACCTGAACACAATGCGCCAGACCCTTCTTTTTGGAGGTATGGAGAGTGTTGCCTACAACCGCAACAGAAAAAGCAGCGACCTGGCCTTCTTCGAATTTGGGAACTGCTACCAATACGATGAAGAAAAGAAAAACGAAGAAAATACGCTCGCACCATATAGCGAAAGTCAACACCTCGCACTTTGGTTGTGTGGCAACCGCGTGAAAAACTCGTGGGCACACACCAACGAAGAAAGCTCTGTATATCAAATAAAAGCTGTGGTCGAAAATATTTTTGCACGACTCGGAGTGAGTATGAGCAGACTCAACTGTTCGCAGGCTTCCGACGATATATTCTCTGCCTCATTAGAGTACTTCACCAAGGGCGGAAAGAAACTGGCCGTTGCTGGTATTATTCAACCCCGTTTGACCAAAAACTTCGACATAGACACAGTACTGTTTTACGCAGATATCAACTGGACTTTGCTGCTCCGCGAAATCAGAAACAGCAAAACCACATTCAGCGAAATATCAAAATATCCATCTGTAAAACGGGATTTGGCACTGCTTGTAGACAAACAGGTAACATTTGCCGAAATAGAGAAAATCGCTTTCGATAGCGAACGCAAATTGCTCAAAAAAGCAGAGTTGTTTGATGTTTATGAAGGAAAAAATCTGGAAGCCGGCAAAAAATCATATGCCGTAAGCTTTACCATACTGGATGAAACCAAAACTTTGGCCGACAAACAAATTGAAGCAATCATGAGTAAAATCCAGAGCAATCTGGAGAGTAAACTGGGTGCAAAACTTAGATAGAGGTAATAATACGGAACAAAATAAACTATATAAACAACATAAAATATGGGAAGAGCATTTGAATACAGAAAAGCAAGAAAAATGAAACGTTGGGGCAATATGGCCCGCGTTTTTACAAAATTAGGAAAAGAAATTGTGATGTGCGTAAAGGCATCTGGTCCAGACCCGGATGCAAATCCCCGTCTACGCGCATTGATGCAAAATGCCAAAGCGGCAAATATGCCAAAAGAAAACGTTGAACGCGCCATCAAAAAAGCCACATCAAAAGATGAGGCAGATTACAAAGAAATGGTGTACGAAGGATATGGCCCCAATGGAATCGCCATATTGGTAGAAACTGCCACAGACAATACAACCCGCACAGTAGGCAATGTACGCAGCTACATCAATCACTCAGGTGGTTCTCTGGGCACTTCAGGCAGCCTTTCATTCTTGTTTGAGCGCAAGAGCGTTTTCAAGATCAAAGCAAAAGAGGGACTTGAACTGGAAGAACTTGAACTGGAGCTGATTGATTTTGGCGCAGATGAATTGGTACAAGAAGAGAACGAAATAACCATTTACGGTGAATTTGAGTCGTACAACTCAATACAGAAACACCTGGAAGAAAACGGGTTTGAAATCATCAGTGCTGAATTTGTTCGTATTCCCAACGACACCAAAGAACTTACCAAAGAGCAACGCGCACAAGTGTATAAGCTTATTGACAAGCTAGAAGACGATGAGGATGTTCAGAATGTATATCACAACATGAAAGAGGAAGAAGAGGACGACGAAGAATAGTCAATCTTACAATAAAAAAGAGGCATTTACAATTAAAAACTGCAAATGCCTCTTTTTTATGTATACAAATTAGATTATCTACCGATACTCTTTACTTCGAATCCAATTTCAGTGAGTCTATGCTTATCCAATAGATTCCGCCCGTCAAACAGGAATGCAGGCTTCTTTACGCCTTTAAAAATTCTTATCCAGTCGTATTCTTTAAACTCATCCCACTCAGTCAGAACGGCTATAGCATGTGCGTCATCCATAGCCTGATAAGGATCATTGTAAACACGAATATTGGCTATCAATTTATCTTTTATCTTCGAAAACTCAATATTCTGCTCAGCCAAATAATCCAAATCTTTCAATATCTGGTCTTTATCAACTTTCGGATCATACACATGTATCTCTGCCTGATCCTGCAACAACTCCCAGGCCACATATATAGCAGCTGACTCGCGGGTATCATTGGTATCCTTCTTAAATGCCCAACCTAAAAAGGCTATCTTCTTACCAGATACAGTATTGAAAAGTGAATCTATAATTTGTTTAGCAAAACGATGCTTCTGATAGTCGTTGATATGAATAACCTCCTGCCAATAGTTAGCGACCTCTGGTAATCCAAAATGACGACAAAGATAGACCAAATTCATAATGTCTTTTTGAAAACAAGAACCACCAAAACCGACAGACGCTTTTAGAAATTTGGGACCAATACGACTATCCGATCCAATAGCACGAGCAATCTCATCCACATTAGCTCCTGTTTTTTCACACAAAGCAGAAATCGAATTTATACTTGAAATCCGTTGAGCCAAAAATGCATTCGCAGTAAGTTTAGACAATTCTGAAGACCAAACATTTGTTTGTAGAATCCTTTCTCGTGGCACCCAGTTAGCATACACCGATGTTAAAGCCTCTATAGCTTCAAGCCCCTCAGGTGTTTGGTCGCCACCAATCAACACACGATCCGGTTCAAACAAATCTTCCACAGCAGTACCTTCTGCCAAAAATTCAGGATTTGAAAGAACCTGAAAGGTCAATCCTTTTGAATTATTACTCAGAATTGTTTGAATTGACTGAGCAGTTCTAACGGGCAAAGTAGATTTCTCAACTACAATCTTATTACTTTCTGCCACATCTGCTATTTGACGTGCACAAAGCTCAATATATTTCAAATCTGCAGCCATTCCTTTTCCTACACCATATGATTTAGTAGGTGTATTAACAGAAATAAATATCAAGTCGCTGTCTTTAATTGCTTTATTTACATCTGTAGAGAAAAAAAGATTTCGTCCACGTGCCGCTTTTACAACGTCTGCCAAACCAGGCTCATAAACAGGCAAGTTATCAGTATTATTATCATTCCAATCTGCAATTCTCTGTTGGTTTACATCAACAACCGTTACACATACATCAGGACATTTAAGTGCAATAACAGCCATAGTTGGTCCGCCAACATAACCGGCACCAATACAACAAATATTTTTAATTTTCATAAGACATAATAATTAGTTATTTAGAAACCACATAAAAAGCTAAAATATCAAAGAAATAAAGTCTATGACTCAATATTATTTTCTGCTTTTTTGCCAGTTACTGATTTATAGCCATACTCATAGCTATATCCACCACCCATGTATTTCCTATAATAATAAGGATTACCAATAACAACATCATTAATTACCAAATACGGCTGTTTTAAGGTATTTTGACGACAAAGTCTGTTTAAGAATTCAACATCATTTTTCTCAGAATAATTCGCACGACAAATATAAAGTGTTACGTCAACTGCTCTGTTAATCAAAATTGTATCAGAAACAGCTCCAACCGGCGCACTATCTACAACGATATAATCATATTTTTTCTTCAATTCTTCAAAAAGGAAGAGTAGTCGTTCTTTCATCAACAACTCATTTGGATTAGGCGGAATAGAACCTGCGGGTAAGATATCCAAATACTGATATTCTGTTTTTTGAATCAAGAGATCTAAATCTGTTATCTGTCCGGATAAATAAGAACTGGAACCTTCAGCTTTCTTAAGACCAAATATTTTTGACAACTGCGGCTTTCTTAAGTCTAACCCAACCAATATCACCTTCTTTTCAGCCATTGCCATACTTACCGACAGATTTGAACTCACAAAAGTTTTACCCTCACCAGGTCGGGTAGAAGTAACCAGAATTACTTTTTCTGTTGGATAATCCAATGTAAATTGCATTCTTGTACGTAACAAACGAAAACGCTCTGCGTGAGTATTATTCGCTTCTTCGTGAGGAAGAAGTATATGCTTAGCATCTTCATTATGACTCAATTCTGCAATTACAGAAACATTCGTATGCTTTTCTACTTCCTGAATAGATGTAATATGCGTATTGAGCTTATTTAAAATAAAAATAATCAGAAGAGGAAGGAAAAATCCAATCAAGAAAGAAGCCAACATAATCATACTTCCTTTTGGTGCAACCTTATACGAGCTATCTGCCTCACGGATAATACGTGCTTTTGGAACAGTAATCGCCATTGTCAAAGAAGCCTCTTCTCTTTTCTGAAGCAAAAATATATATAACTGTTCTTTAATCTTTTGCTGACGTTTGATTTCAATAAACTCTCTCTCCTGACGCGGAATTTGTTTCATTCGGGTGAGCATTTCACCATCCTGAGCCGATACATCCCTACGTGCAATCAATAATCCCTTTCGTGCATTATTTATACCAACAAAAATGGATTTACGTGCAGCAGCAATTTGATCATTTAATCCTTTTAACATTGGATTATCAACAGACGAACCCAGTTTCATTCTATCTCTGGTTAATAAATATTGATTATAACCATTAATTACCGCAATCAAAGATGGATCAGCAATTCCCAGATTAGGAATTAACGCATATCTGTTGGCTTCCGCATTTAAAAAGTCCTCAACAAATTTTATGAGGCTAATCTGAGTTTCAACCTCTTTCAGTTTTGATTCAATTGTACTTCCTTTTGTCAAATAAAGTTCAGCTTCAGCTGTGACATCAGTCAAATTATTGTCTCTTTTGTAACTTTCTACCGATTTTTCTACATCTGATAATTCAGTAGTCAGGTACTTTAACCGATCATCAATAAATTGACGTGAATTTAATGATGACAAATTCACCTGCGCAATCGCATCACGGTTATAAGCTGCCATCAATTGCGTCAACATATCCATACTTTTACGACTATTTGATGAACGTACGGTTAAATTCACAACATTTCCGTCTTTAACTGGTGAGGCTGAAATAGTACCCAACACAGAACGCATTGCTGTTCTAAGATCAGATAACTGAACCTCTATTTCTGTATTTAATTTTGCATTTGGTCTCCTTAAAGTAAGAGCAGCCAATCCAATTGGTAATTTAAGCAGACAAGGAAAACTAGAAACAGTACGAACAGTTTCAACACCTTCAACATCTTTCCATGTTACTTTATATCCATTTTTTCCATCAGGAGTAAATTTAATTAACATTGGCGATTTAATTGACTGTATATCATATCTTGATAGAGTCAGCTCAAAGGGAGAAGATGTGTATAAATCTTCACGTCTTCCTAGAAAATTTGTTGTATAATAATTTACATATAGCTTTAGCGAATCTGCTACCTCCAAAGCAATTGGATGAGATTTTAATAATTCAACTTCATCATCAATATTGTTATCCCCAAAATCCTTAATCAAAGAAATCTGGGTAACATTGCTTTTACTTTTATCATTATCAATAACTAAAATAGCCGAAGTAGATTCATATACCATTGGTTGAGACTTACTGTAAAGGTAACCCAAAACAACAAATACAATAACAGATGCTAAAATCCACTTCCAATAAATAAGAGCTGTAAGAAATATGGCTTTCAGATTAATGGCTTCTTCTTCTCCCGTAAAATCATTATTGAGAGGATTTATATTATTTTGATCCATGAACAGGGTATTAATGTGTTAATTAAAAAAATACTTGATTAACGGGTTAATGTTGCAATCAGTGAGGTAAACGATATTAGGATACCAACAACAGATAAAGTCAATGTTTCTGCACTTCCGATAGATGTAGATCTCGATTTAACTTTATTAGGCTGAACGTACAAGACATCATTCTTCTGTAAGAAGTAATAGGATGAATTGATCAAATCCTTATTTGTTAAATCGATACGATATGTTTTTCGTTCACCGGCATTTTCTTCGCGAATCAGAAGCACATTGTCCCGACGTCCATAAATAGTGAGATCGCCGGCTGAGGCAATGGCTTCAAATATTGAGAGTCGCTCTTTGTTGGACGTGACTAATCCCGGTCTTCCGACTTCACCCAGTATAGATACCGAATAATCGAGGAAACGGACATTGACCATAGGTAAATCTGTTGTATATTTGGGATAAATAAGATTTGCAAGCATTTTTTTCAAATCGCCCCGGGTCATACCAGCCACCTTTAACTGTCCTAAAACGGGGAAATTAATTTCACCGTTTACATCGACCAAATAGGGCTGTAAGGTACTACCACCACTACTCATCCGCCCCATATTAGCACCCGACATAGTGGAGACATCCGGTGCTAGAGGTGGATTAAAAGGAATCGCTGCTTCAGGGATAACAGTACTTACGGTAATCATCAAAAAATCACCATTTTTAATCACTTCATCCGGATATTTTTGCTGTACATGTTGACCGGGATCAACAGCAATGCCGGCTTCTTGAGCGTAGGGAATCTTTTTGTAAGACTTACAGGATGTAATTACAACCAAAGTCAACATAAGAGAAAATACGATTCTATTCACTTGATTTTAATTTAAATATAGTTTGCACAAAGATAACGCTTTCTTTTTTTTTTGCAAATTAAACCGAATACAATTAGTAAAAAAATAACAAACCCGATAAAGCTTAGGCTCTACCGGGTTAGCATTTTAGTTAAATACAGAAGCAAATGTTAAACTCCAATTACTTCTTCTTGCTTTTTATGTTTACGTTTCATCATTTCGTATGCAACAGGAACGGCAATGAACAGTGTTGAATATGTACCCAAAACAACCCCAACCAACATGGCAAAAGTAAAGCTTCGGATAGTATCTCCTCCTAATATAAAGATACAAAGCAAAACGATCGCTGTACAAAGCGCAGTACTATATGTACGAGACAAGGTAGTATTAAGAGCATCATTCATTAAACGTTTAAGATCACGTTTCGGATAGTTATGCATAATCTCACGAATACGGTCAAAAATAACCACAGTATCATTTACCGAATAACCGATAACCGTAAGTACTGCAGCAATGAACGACTGATCGATATCCATAGAGAAAGGCATAAACTTGTAGAACAACGAGTATGTACCAATTATAACTAACGTATCGTGAACCAATGAAGCAACTGTACCCACACTGAACGCCCAGTCGCGGAATCTTAACAAGATATATATACCCATTGCAATTACAGCAAAGAAAACAGCCCAGATTGCTCCACGGGTAATATCACTCGCGATTGCGGGACCTACCTTCATAGAACTTACAATATTTTCTGAGGTAAACTCAGAAAGAGATGTTCCTTCCGGCAAATCAGCTTTGAAACCATCAAACATTTTTTGAGCAATTTCATCATCAATCTGAGGATCATTTTCTGCAATTCGGTAGTTGGTTGTCACACGCACCTGTTTGCTATTACCAATAGTAATAACACTAATAGCATCTTCTCCAAAGAAAGGCTTCAGGCTTTCAGTAGCTTTTTGTGTATTAACAGGCTGATCAAAACGGATGATATAGTTGCGACCACCGGTAAAATCAATACCCTCTTTCAAACCAAGCGTTGCAAATGAAACCAAAATGATAGCAATAACAATGCTTGAGAAAATATATCCTTTTTTGCGCATTCCGATCCAGTCGATCTTTGGAGCAACCAATACATTCTTCATCATATTGGTGGTAAAGGTCAGGTTTTGGAAATAACCCTTCGCCATAGCAGCCTCGTACATGATGCGCGTCATAAATACAGCGGTAAAGAAAGAGCAAACAATACCGATAATGGTAGTCGTAGCAAACCCTTTGATTGGACCAGTTCCGAAATAGAACAGAATCACACCGGTGATAATTGATGTTAAGTTAGAATCGAAGATAGCGGAAAAAGCATTTTGATAACCCTCTTCTATTGCTTTGCGCAATGATTTTCCGGCTCTCAATTCTTCTTTAATACGTTCGTAAATCAATACATTAGCATCTACCGCGATACCCAATGAGAGAACCATACCGGCAATACCTGATAATGTAAGTACGGATTGGAACGATGCAAGAATACCCATAGTGAAGAAGATATTTACAATCAGAGCCAGGTTAGCAATTAAACCGGGAATTACTCCATAAACAGCCATCATGTAAATCATAAGCATAACCAATGCGATCACACAAGAGATAATACCATCCTGAATAGCTTCCTGTCCCAAAGATGGTCCGACCACTTCTTCCTGTACAATGTGTACAGAAGCAGCCATTTTACCTGATTTAAGCACATTCGCTAAATCCTTTGCTTCTTCAGGCGAAAAATCACCGGTAATAGAAGAACGACCACCGGTAATTTCATCATTAACACGAGGGAATGAATATACATAATTATCGAGAACGATTGCAATACTTTTGCCGATATTCTCTTTAGTCAAACGCGCCCAATCTTTTGCACCTTCGGCATTCATTGTCATACTTACACTGGCATTCGACGAGTTTTGCTCGAAATCATCGCGGGCATCAGTTACCACATCACCGGTCAAAGGAGCTTTACCATTGCGGTTTTCTACTTTAATGGCCACCAATTGATAATATTGCTCTTCTTCATCAATAGCTTTTACGGTCCAGCGGAACTGCAATGAACGTGGCATAACATCACGTGCTGCTTTTGACAACAGATAACGGTTAATTTTAGCCGTATCTCTGTAGCTGGCAATACCGATAATTGGAGATTTTGCATTACGTTGATCCATGCTCAGCAAACCAAGTAAAGGATATTCTTTGAGAAGTTCCTCACGGCTTTGCCCCGCAGCTTTATCTACTTTTGATTTTCCTTTAATTTTTGCCACCAAACTATCTTTTCCTTTAGATGCTTGAATTGCAGAGTCGGTAGATGCAGTTGCAACGGCAGTTGTATCTGCGGATACAGATGAAGTATCCACCTTTTCAACAGAAACACCCGATTTTTTCAAATCACGAATAGCATTGTTGGCAGCCACCAGATTCTGATAGACCTCTTCGAAATTGTAGGTTGTCCAAAACTCCAGATTGGCATTTCCCTGCAACAGTTTGCGTACACGCTCTGTATCTTTTACACCGGGTAATTCCACTGAAATACGACCATCCTGCTCCATACGCTGGATGTTAGGCGCAACCACACCAAAGCGGTCGATACGAGTACGTAAAACATTGAAAGAGTTACTAATAGCTCCATCTAATTCTTTCTTTAAAACTGCGATAACTTCCGCATCAGTACTATTTGAGCTGATTTTATCTTTAAACTCGAAACTAAACAGACCGGCTAACCGCGCATTAGGATCTAATTTTTTGTACTCCTGAGCAAAAAAGTCGATGTAGTTACCTTGCTCCTTCATCTGACGTGCATTAGCAGCTGCCAGCGCCTTGTTGAAGTTCTCATCCTGACTATAGCCAGAGAAAGATCTCAATACATCAGCTACATTCAGCTCTAAAATAACACTCATCCCGCCTTTCAGGTCAAGGCCCAGGTTAATCTCCATCTCACGGCATTCTTTCAGGGTATAGTACCCCAACCACACCTTTTTATTGGCGAGAGAGTCGAGATACATGCTTGTTTTCACCTGATCTCCGGCACCGTATTCTTCTGCCTTACCGACATAGTAATTGGTAACCACCGAGAAGGAGATGTAAAACAAACAAACTAAGGTAAGCAATACCGAAATTAATTTTACGAATCCTTTGTTTAACATTTGATAATCACTTTTTATTGATTGGTTTATAATTTTGATTGTTAAATTAGCTTGCAAATATAGAGGTTTTTTCTTTATTCACTATAAAAAAAACTCTAATTTATAAAGAACTTGATGTTTCAGACCCTATTATGGGTGTTCATTTATTAGAATTAGCATATATTCGAATAGAACTCAATACAATTCCGTTCGTTTTTCTAATAATTTGAGCCGCATTGCCTCGCTCATAAATATGGTTTTAAGCTCCGACAAACCATAATATTTACGGGTAAAAAGTTCGTAAATACGATTTGACAGACGATAAAAAAGATACGATGATACAAGGCCTGCCAACACATCTATCAGATAATGCGCCTGAATATATACTGTAGCCATTACCAATGCCAGATAAAAGGGCAAAAGTGCGAAAAAGATTCGAAACTGACGGTAATGAAGGATCAAAATAACAATCAGGGTAGAAATACCAACGTGTGAACTTGGGAAAGCAGCTGTCGGTCTTTCTCCAACCTGTTGGGTATTCTCTACAAGCTGATAGA
This sequence comes from uncultured Parabacteroides sp., assembly GCA_964534355.1. Taxonomy (GTDB): domain Bacteria; phylum Bacteroidota; class Bacteroidia; order Bacteroidales; family UBA7332; genus CAXXIC01. The sequence goes on along the minus strand of CAZHNZ010000078.1, from coordinate 3,305 downwards.
AAAATCCAAAATGATCACCATCTATCAAAAGAGAGTTATTTTGATGAAAATAAGTACCTACCGGCGGGAAAATAGCCTGTAGTAAATTCTCTTTACCTATAGCAGGGAAGTAATATTGAGGCCCGGCAACCGGAAATGCTATATATATAAGGTAGTAAAGAAAAAAACTGCATATTACGACGAAGAAAAAATGTTCAAACTTTTTCTTCTCTAGAAAGAAAAAATAGAGACTAGTACAAATAATAATAGGATAATACGAAAAATAACCCATGTGCAGAATCTCGCTAAACCATTGCTGTGGCACCAAGCGGGCAAACTCAAGTGCAGGCTGACATCCAAACAGGCTCTGCTCCCACCCGGCTAACAAATAATCCTGATTGGGAAGCATTCTATTCATATCATAGGTATCCGGATACCAGTAAGACAACATGGCCCCGACAAAGGCATAACGCATCAGTCGGACGCCCCACCAATTGTAATGGGCATTGAACCATGCAAATGAAATGATAACCCCGACAATGATCAACCTGAAACTAATCAATCCCGAAGTCAAATAAACATCAGGCATCGCAACCAGAAACAGTGTAGTAATCAGGATATAGATAAATGTAATTTTCTCAACAGCAAAAAATCGAATAGACCCGGTATTCATCATGTTTTTCACAAATAGTTTTGTTGTTTATACCAACGAATACTCTCTTCAAGCCCTCGCGCCAAATCATATTGAGGTTGATAGCCTAACTCTCGCTCAGCTTTTACAATTGAGCAATTCCAGTTTCGTTGTTTCATTATTTTGTACTTGTCCCCATTCAGAGTAGCCGGTTTGTTGGTAATTCTACCCCAAAATTGAGCCAACAAAGATACAACTTTTACGAATACAAGTGGTAATTTGAATGAAAAGACCCTCCTAATACCCATCGTTTTTTGCACAATTTGTCTAAAATCAGCAGCCAGATAAAGTTTTCCATCCGACAAAGAGTAGGTTTCACCGCAGCTTTTACTCTCAGCAGCAAGCAAAACCGCCCTTGCCAAATCTTTGACAAAAATAAATGTCAGATACTGTGGACGAAAACCCACAGCAGGATCAATACCGGACTGAATTGTTTTTATCATCAGTAAATAATCTTTATCGCGGGGGCCATATACTCCGGTCGGACGAAGAATAATGTAAGGAAATCCAACCAATGACTTTAGGTAATTCTCGGCCATGAGTTTGCTTTTTCCGTAAGCGGTATTCGGATTGGGAACAAAATCGTCAGAAATAGGAGAACTATCAAGTTCACTGAACGGACCACAAACACTGAGGCTACTCATAAATACGAACTTCTCAGGTTTGGCATTGCATGCAATTAACGCATCTACCAGATTACGGGTATAATTCAGGTTTATCTTTTCAAAATCAGAATTATCCATCACTTTGGTTGCACCCAGGTTGTGAACCACATAATCCCAACCACCAAACTCACTTTTACAGCGGGAAATTTCAATCTGCATTTTTCCCAAATCGTGATACGGTAATTCTATTGTTCGAATTCTCTTATCGGGAATATTCTCAAGATTGGCATTTTTACGAACAGCTGCCCAAACCTCGTATCCACAAGAGAGAGACTGTTCAACTATAAAACTACCAATAAACCCATTCGCACCAGTTATCAGAATTTTTTTCTGAGGTATCATACAATTAATATGAGGGTATAAATCCGTTAAAAAAAGGCGCAAATTAAGTATAAATATCAGAACAAAACAAATGGATAGAAGCGATTCGGCAAACGTTTCACTTTTAACACAAAAAAAAACGCATTTTGCTATCTCTATATTGCAAAATTAACTACTTTTGCATCGAAATTAAACCTGAATCAAATAAAACCAGACTGACCGTATCAATATTATACTAAAACCTGTATAAAATAATAAGAGTTATGAGTTTAATGCAACAAATCATTGCCCGCGCAAAAGCTGACAAGCAGCGCATTGTTCTGCCTGAAGGAACAGAAATCCGCACTTTAAAAGCAGCAGACCAACTGTTGGCGGAAGAGATTGTAGATGTGATTCTGATAGGTAATCCGGATGAAATAAACCGGTTAGCTGAGGAAAACAGTCTGGTGAATATAGTGAAAGCCAAATTGGTAGATCCATTGACTCACGAAAAAAAGGCAGCATACTCTGATTTGTTGTACACCCTGCGCAAAAGCAAAGGCATGACTCCGGAACAAGCATCGAAACTAACAGAGGATCCTCTCTTTCTGGCCTGTCTGATGATAAAAAGCGGCGATGCTGACGGCGAAGTAGCCGGTGCATTGAATACAACCGGTAATGTGCTTCGTCCGGCTTTTCAGATTATTAAGACTCTTCCTGGAATAAGTGTGGTTTCCGGTGCTTTTCTGATGTTCTTAGAAGATAAAAAATGGGGCGAAAATGGTCTATTGGTGTTTGCAGATTGCGCAGTACACCCCAACCCTACAGCTGCCGAACTGGCTCAAATTGCCGTTGCAACCGGACATACAACCAGAGCTATTGCCGGATTTGAGCCCAAAATTGCGATGTTGAGCTTCTCTTCGAAAGGAAGTGCTAAGCATGAGATGGTAGACAAAGTGGTAGAAGCAACCAAACTGGCCAAAGAACTTGACCCTACATTACTTATAGATGGTGAATTGCAGGCAGATGCAGCAATAGTAGAGGCTATCGGACAAAGCAAAGCTCCGGGAAGTGAAATAGCAGGCAAAGCCAATGTATTGGTATTCCCCACTCTCGAAGTAGGAAATATTGCATACAAACTTGTTCAAAGATTAGCCTGTGCTGAAGCTGTTGGACCAATTCTTCAGGGAATCGCAGCACCTATCAACGATTTATCCCGTGGTTGTTCTGTTGAAGACATTTATTATCTGGTGGCAATCACAGCCAATCAGGCTATTGGTATAAAAAAAGACAAACAATAAATCAAGAAAATTATATGGCAGAAAAAATTGTAGAACAAATTGAGAACTTTGGACTCAGTCAGAAAGACCGCAAGAGAAAAATGTTTTCAAAAATTGGCGTAGTTGGTTGCGGCAAAGAGGGACAAAACATTGTGGGCATCACAGCTTCTGCAGGTCTGGATGTTGTATTTATCGAACTATCGCAAGACAAAATCGATAATGCTTTTGAAAAAATCAGTAAAAATCTTGACAATAAGATTGAAAACTGGGGTTTAACAGCTTCTGAAAAAAAGAGCGTACTGAACAGGATTGTTGGTTCAACAGAATATTCTGACCTGAGCGACTGCGATTTTGTGATAGAGTGTACCCGATATGATGATGAAACAGGCG
>CAZHNZ010000077.1:0-20170 GCA_964534355.1 uncultured Parabacteroides sp. | reverse complement strand
CGCAATCCGCAAAAACACCTCATCCATATTTTCCGCGTTAAACTGCTTTTTGAGGTTCGCCGGCGTGTCCAGCACCGCTATTTTCCCTTCGTTCATGATCGATATCCGGTCGCAATACTCCGCCTCATCCATGTAGTGAGTGGTCACAAATACCGTAATTCCCTTCTCCACAGCCTTGTATATCAGGTTCCAGAACTGACGGCGCGTCACGGGGTCTACGCCACCGGTCGGCTCATCCAGAAACACAATATCCGGATTGTGCAATATCGCGATAGAGAAGGCCAGCTTCTGTTTCCAGCCCAGGGGCAAAGAGCCAATTTTGCTGTTGGCGTAAGGCGTTAGCCCGAGGTTTTCGAGCATCTCTGCCGCCCGCTTTTTTCGTTCCGCCACCGGTATGCCGTATATGCCACCGTAGAAGCGGATGTTTTCGTTCACCGTCAGATCTTCGTAAAGCGAAAACTTCTGACTCATATAGCCGATGTTCTTTTTTATCTTTTCGGTCTCGCGGTAAATGTCATATCCTGCTACCCGCATTTCGCCCGAAGTAGGGGTGGAGAGGCCGCACAAAATACGTATGGCGGTGGTTTTTCCGGCACCATTGGCCCCCAGAAAACCAAATATCTCCCCTTTGTACACCTCGAAAGTCAGGTTGTCATTGGCTACAAAATCGCCGAATTTCTTCACCATATTCTTTACGCTGATTACTGTTTCTCTCTTCATAGTCACTGTTTTGGGGCGTTCAACATAAAGTGCATAAAGACATCCTCGATGGTGGCTCTGATGGGTTTCACTGTAAAATTGGTTTCACCCTTTTTTGCCAGAAATTCCGTTATCTCGTCCTCTTTTACCGCATCTTTGGGGGTAACCAGGTGCAGGGACTGACCAAAGCTGTTCACCGAGATCCTGCCGGGCATCTCTTCGAGCAATGCCGCCGTTTTGTAGATGACGGGCGATGTCACTGCCCAAAGGTCTTCGGGAAATCCGGCCTCCATCCGCTCAGGCGTCTCCACCTTGAATATCTCTCCCTGTTGTATCAGTGCGATGCGGTCGCACAGCGATGCCTCGTCCATGTAGGGTGTCGATACCAGTATGGTAATACCCTGATTGCGCAGCCGTTGCAGCATCTCCCAGAACTCCTTACGCGATACCGCATCCACACCCGTGGTGGGTTCGTCCAGTATCAGCACTTTGGGCTTGTGTATCATGGCGCACGACAGGGCCAGCTTTTGCTTCATCCCGCCCGACAGCTTGCCGGCGCGGCGCTTCTTAAACGGCTCTATCTGCACATAGATATCCTTCACCAGGTCGTAGTTAGCCTCTACCGTGGTGCCAAATACCGTGGCGAAAAACTGCATGTTTTCCTCCACCGTCAGGTCTGTGTAGAGCGAAAACCGTCCCGGCATATAACCGGTAATGTGTCGCACCTTTTTGTATTCGCGTTTCACATCCAGCCCATCCAGCCAAACCTCCCCGGCATCGGGCAGCAGCAGCGACATCAGTATGCGCATCAGCGTGGTTTTGCCCGCACCGTCGGGCCCGATCAGCCCAAACAGCTCGCCCTCCTTCACGCTGAGCGATACATCGTTCAGCGCCACCGTTTTGCCGTATGCTTTATGCAGATTATTTATGGAAATCATTTTTTTACGTTATACGTTATAAGTTTTATGTTTTAAGTTTACCTTAAACCCCTGAATGGGGTGGATTGGAAGGTTTGTGCATTTTCCGTCTACCCGTCTACTTTGTTTACTCGTCTACTAGTAACTCGTAACCCGTAGCTAAAAAATTACACTGAGTTACACTGAGAATACACTGAGTTACACTGAGAATACACTGAGTTACACTGAGATAAATGTTACCCGTCTACTCGTCTACCCGTTTACTAGTTAACTCTGTTTACCCGTCTACTAGTCTACTCATCAACCCCACACAACCCGCACCCCACAATTAATAATTATTAACTATTAATTATTAATTAAACACCACCTCTCCCGGCATCCCAATCTTCAGCCCGCCATCATTCTTCACCCTGATTTTTACCGCGTAAACCAGTTTTACACGCTCCTCGCGGGTTTGAATGATTTTTGGGGTAAACTCCGCCTGCGAAGCAATCCATTCCACCCTGCCCGGCAGCGTTTTCAGGGCCCCGTTGTCATCCGTTTGTACCTTCACCTCCTGACCAATCTTCACACTACTCAGCTGATTGCCACTGATGTACACCCGCAATATCAGCGATTGCAGATTGGCCATTTTGCAGATAGATTTTCCCGGAACGGCAAACTCACCCGCCTGTGCATATTTTTGCAGTATCACCCCATCCGTTGGGGCCACTATGCGCGATTTGGCTATCTTGTCGTTCAGCACAGCCACCTGCGCCGCCACAGCCATACTCTGTTTGTTAATGGCCGACAGTTGCGTGGCCGATGCCTGCTTCTGCTTCATCGCCAGGGCCATCTGTCCCTCTATATCATCCTTCTGTTTGGGGGTAGCAGCGCCCTCTTTCAGCATTTCGTTTATACGTGTTTGGTCCTTGCTCAGGTTCTTCAGTTGTTGGTCTGTCACTGCCATTTGAGCCGATACAGTCGCGGTTTGCGCCTCCACCGAGCTCTGTTGCGCCAGTAGCTGACTGCGTTGCAGCACCAGGTTCGAGGTATCAGTCACAGCCAGCACTGTGCCCGCCTTCACGGCATCGCCTTCGTTCACCCGAAGTTCGGTTATCTGTCCGCCATTTTCGGCCGACAGGGTTATCTCATCTGTTTCGAAGTTGCCATAAGCATCCGGCAAATTCCCTTTGCCACTGCACGATGCCATCAGTATAAGTATAGGTAATAGTTGTTTTGTTTTCATATCTTTTTACTTACGGGTTACGGGTTACAAGTAGACAAGTAAACAGAGTAAACAGAGTAAACGAGTAAACAAGTAAACAGAGTAACCATAATTATTAATTGTTAATTATTAATTTTTAATTACATTGATATTGGCCGCCGCCATTCCCCCCTGCACCCTGTGCAGTTGCAGCAAAGCCTTAGCCTGAAGAGCCGCATTCAGATCCCTGATGTAGTCGGCAGAGGTAGCCGTTCCGTTGTCCAGTGCCGAAGCCGTCCGTTTGGCAATACCCTCTTTCAGAGTTACAATCTGCTCATCCGTTTTCATCAGCTCCTGCAGTTTGCGCAGGTTGTTCAGCTCCTGCGTAGCCGCCAGCGTCAGGTTGCGTATCAGGTTATCACGCTGAATATCAATCAGGCTCATCTGCTTCTTCAGCGCAGCGCGGTCGTGTTTGGTTTTGTTGCCGTCCCACAGGTTCCAGCTCACACCCACACCCACCAGATACCATGTGTCGAAGTTATCGTTCAGCATATTCAGTCCCGGTCTGCCATACCCCGTTTGTCCGAAGGCAAACAACCCCGGCAGACGGCTGCTGCCCAGCAATGCGCTGCTTTTCTCAATTTTCGCTTTTTGGTACTCAAACAGCCTCATTTCCGGCCGGTTAAAGCTCATTTCCGGCGATACAACCTTCTCCGCTGGCATCTCAAACGCCACCGCTTTATACAGACTCTCATCTCCCGTCACCAGCACCAGCAGGTCGAGCGCACCTTTCCGGCCTGCCTGCATCTCCGTCATCTGCTGCTCCGTGGTCAGTTGTTCGGCCTTCAGGTTATCCAGGTCGTTTGGCAGAGCCGCGCCGTGTTTCACCGACGACCCCAGCACCCTCACACGCTCATCTATCATCGCTCTCTTCAGCTCCAGTATCCGGATATTCTCCTGATAGGCAAGTATCTGAAAATAAAGTCCGTTCACCGTTTCGCGTATCTTGTAGAGCTCCGTTTCCGTCTGCTGTGCGCTCACCTTTCTGTCGGCCTCTTCCACCGCCCTCCGGTTTTTGGTCATCCCAAAGTCATACAGCTTCTGCTTCACCTCCACATAGAGTTTGTATTGGTCTTTCGACATGCTGCTCACCTTAATACCCGGTATCGGAATCGCCATCTGTGTCACGTCCGACTGATAGGTCGCCCTTCCCGTCAGATCAATCTGAGGCAGGTCCGATGCCCCGATGCTCTTTTGGCGCAGCGCCGACAGCTCGTCCGTCACACCCGCCTGTTTCAGCAGCGGATGGTTCTGCCGTGCCCGTTCGTAGCACCCCTCAAGCGTAGCGTTTTGAGCCTGCGCACCGCTCAGGGCCAGCACCGCTACCGCTGCAATAATCCATTTTCTCATGCCTGTAACATTTTAATTATCATATGTTTAATAAATATTTTTCTCTCCTCCAGAAAACGGTTATACGCCTCTTTGTCGTCTTCGAAATAGACCATCTGAAGCAGATTGCGCGCCGCATACGGAAATATCGACATGCTCAGAAACGTAATCACAAACTGCCGCGGGTCAAACGGACTTTTCTTTTCCGACCCGTTGTCAAACGACTGCACCAGCTGCTGCGGATTGATGTTGAAACTAAACATAATATCCCTCAAAACCTGCGGGTTACGGTTAATTTCGTTGATGATAAATTGCGGTGCAAACGGATTTTCCTCTATCATCTTTATGTATCTCGATATAATGAAGTCCGCCTTCTCCACCGTCGGCATCCCGCCCGATATCGCACCGGCTATCGAACCAAAAAATCCTCCGATAATACTCCTGAACACCGCCTCAAACAACTTATCCTTACTCCTGAAATAGTAGTGCAACAGCGCCTTGTTGATGCCCGCCTCATCCGCTATCTCCTGCATCCGCGTCCCATCCATTCCCTTGCGTATAAACACGTTACGCGCCGCCATTAATATTTTATCTTCTGTCGATTTTTCTTCTGCTGTCATATCCGTTTGGTTTAACTGTTTGGTTAATATGCGGCAAAGTAAATGCAATTTTCGCATTTCACCAAATAATTAACCGATAAATTTAACCAGATAGTCAATTTTTTTTCTTTTGGGCGAGCCCCACGGGGGCCGGGCTATCCGCTCATACTCCTCGCCGGTTCACCTTTTTGCTCATTTTCAGGCTGTTGTAGCCGGCTGCGGGGTATCCGCTACTATCCCTCTCGCGAGGTTACTACTCATATCGTCGCATTCTTCGCGGTTTTCTACAAATCTGCTTTCTTCAGATAGGCCTTCACAGAGCCCACCAATATTTTAGCCTCCACCAGTATAGGCACCCTCTTTTCGTCGTCGGTCACCCACACAAACACATCTTCCCCGCCTCTGAATACCGAGCCCGACACCGGTTGTGTCGAAAACTTCAGACAACGGTAACTCTTTTCGTTTTTATCCTTTATTGTCTCCCGGCCCAGATAGCGAACATACAGATTAAACTGTTTTCCATCCATCAGCAGGCGCACCGGTATCTTGTCGCCTGTTTTGCAATTATCAATATTCATTATCCGGCAGTAGTAAACTCCCGTCAATACATCATACGTACCCTCTTTCAGTGGCAGCGTGTCGCGCTCCAGCGGTCCGTCATTCCGGCTCACGGCACTCAATATCCTTCTTCCGGCAGCGTCGAAAGTATAACTTTCATACATCTTCATCTTGCCCTCCTGCGTCCGCTTCTCGGCATACACCGGCGCAAATTTCTCTATATTCGCATACGAACGTAACTCATCCCGCACCCTGAAAAACCAGTCGTACTTCTCCATACTCTTCCCCGTTGCCTCAAAAGCATACACCGGTACATTCGCCATCGTCTTTTGACTCACCGCAAAACGCACCTCTGCCGCATGCACCCAAAGCATCCCCAGGTTGTAATAGGCATCATACGTCAGCACCTCACCCGGCCTGAATGCCCGCTGCCGCTGCGCCTTCTCCTCAGCCCGCACCGCCATGCCAAACCACAAACCGGCTACCAAAACAATATAGCTACAAATTCTTTTTCTCATATTTTCACGCTCATCCTGTAGTTATCTTTCGATTAAGTCCCTAAGTTTCTCTATGTTGAGCATATTGAGTTGGGTATTCGCCCGTACTCAGCCCTCAATCCCCACATTTCATCATCCCGATTTCATCTCACAAAAGAATAGCGCCGTAAAAGTACCAATTATTCTCTAATTTGTCAAAAATTCAAACCTCTTTCATATTCTCCTTCGGCCTCTTCCGCCAAAAACAGATTCAACTGACTCTTATCCTCAAATCCTCCCAGTTTCTTTCTGTAAATGCCAAATAGCTGAGGATTTTCGATTTCCAGCTTCCTGTTCTTCGAAATAGTCAAAAAATCCTCCTCCCTGTCGATACCCACAAACCGCCTGTTCATAAGGTTTGCAGCTATTCCGGTGGTGCTGCTCCCGGCAAACGGGTCCAATATCCAGTCGTTCTTCTGCGTCGAAGCAAGTATTATCCGGGTGAGCAGTGCCAATGGTTTCTGGGTGGGGTGTTTTCCACACGATTTTTCCCACGGGGCAATGGCCGGAAGATTCCACACATCGCGCATCTGTGTGCCGCCGTTTATCTGCTTCATCAATTCGTAATTGTAGTAGTGTTTCGATTTCTTCGATTTCCTGGCCCAAATGATAAACTCCGTAGAATGAGTAAAATACCTGCACGAAAGATTGGGCGGTGGGTTGGTCTTTGCCCACGTGATGCAGTTCAATATCTTAAACCCCAATTCCGTAAGCATCTGTGCCACAGAGAATATATTGTGAAATGTCCCGCTTATCCATATACTACCTTTATCGCTCAGGTGGTTCTGACAAGCTTGCAGCCATTGGTAGTTAAACTCATTGTCTTTTTCATACCCCCGCGATTTGTCCCAATCCCCTTTGTTTACGCTCACCATCTTCCCGCTCTGCACCGATATCCCGTCGTTCGACAGGAAATAGGGCGGATCGGCAAATATCATATCGAACTTAAAATCAAACTGATTCAGTAGCTCGATACAATCGCCCTGCAAAAGCGTAAAGGCTTTGTCGGTGGATTTGTAATATGGATTGCAAAAATTCAAACAGTCACAGTATTTGTATATGCAAAGCAATATAAAAATATTGTAACTGATTGATTTAGATCGATTTATAACTTTCGTGATCGAATTTTACAAATGAATTAAATAACTAGTTGCTAAATTTTCAGTCTGTTATCACAATCGTATTCTTTCTGAAATCATAAAAAATGATCAGCGTTTGAATTGAATATATCGGAATTTACTCCTGTACTTTTTTGTAATTTCCGCGACTGGTAAATTCTATAAATCCTTTATCCCTTAAGTTCTGTAATTGCTGACGTATTTTGTCCTTTATAAACTTATTCTCCGGGTGTTTTTGTTGTAACTCCTTTTCAAATTGATATACCTGATTTAATGAAAAATCAACGGTACTGATTTTGTCCACACAGCTGAGAACATCCAAAATCCAGCCTCTGCTTTCAATATTCGAGGTTTTAATTGATTTCGTCCGGTTGTAATTTGCCAATACCGTTCGTCTGTCAACCTCTATCTTATTTTTGATGATAAATATCTTTCCGCTTTCCGGTACACTGGAAATGTCCACATTACACCCAATCCAGCCCGCCCTTCTTGCGTTATCAGACAATGGCTTACGTTTCTGAATGATATCGGGTGTGAAAAAATGATTGGGGATTAACAGGAAGTTGTTTACACTCAATTCTTTAGAATAAGTAAGAAAAAAGAAATTTGGATTCTGATTCGAATTTATTCTCTCTATCATGGTGGTGTATGCACCGTCAGCAATAATGGTTGAAAATATCCCATTTTTGCTTTTAAGCTCAAATTCTTCCTTGCATGTGTCGCAGTAGAAATCAGCAACGGGTCTGTTATTCTCAAAATTAGTCAGATACTCCCGGCCACAACAGGGGCAAAATGAGTTTTGTTTCACCCATTCTTCGGTCAATACACGCGCAATTTGCGAACTGCTGTTATACCCTTTTGCTTTATCTTTATCGAAGAAAAGATCCATACGGAGATGTTATTTGTGGTTTTCCTTTTATTGTCTGGCTGAAATCTTTCGGGCAAATTTACGACTTTATTTTTAGTTTGTACTTGTATTGAGTGGGCATTGTATTTGTTTGTTTTATTTTCTTTATAATTTAGTCCGGTGACATGCACCCTGAAAATTTAAATACAGCTTAAATCACATTCAAACATCATAAAGAGGGGTTTGCCGGGTGTATATCGCCGGTTTTGGTACATAATCTTCTTGACTATTTTTTTTTGCACTGCAGCGTTAATTATTTTTAGACAGAGTTCAAATTACTGTGCCGGGTGGTCGGCGTTGTATTTATCGCCCAACACATCGGCTGCCGATGCGGGGTTTTCGTCGAAAGCATTTATGGGTACGTGCAATTCTGCAAAAAGCGCTTTCACTGCTTTTATAAATGGAAGAGAGTTAAATAGTTGAATCGATTTCATTATCTATTTATTTTGTTTTGAATGTAATTGGTGATTGACTCCACTCTGTCTATAAACTCGCTGTTGGTGGGGAAAAACTGTTGAATGTTGTCGGGCAATTCTTCCACTAAACTGTATGTGGCTATGCCTATTGGCTTGTTTATGTCTTGCAAGGCAAATTCAACAATGGTTCTGCTTTTCGATTTACAAATGATGATGCCAATGCTGGGATTTTCGTGTTCCTTTTTTATTGTGTGGTTTAGGGTGCTTAGGTAAAAGTTCATCTTGCCCGCAAAATCGGGCTGAAACTCTTCCGTTTTCAACTCGATTGCGACAAGACATTGTAGCTGTCGATGGTAAAGCAACAGATCTATTTCAAAAGTTTTGTTGTCTATCCTCAGGGGATATTGATTGCCCAAAAAGGCGAAATCGCCACCTAATTCAATGAGGAAGTTTCGAATGTTCGAAAGTATAGCTTGTTCTAATTGAGCTTCGGAATAGGGCTCGGTAAGATTTAGGAAATCAAACAGGTATTCGTCTTTTACCAGCATATCAGCGTCTTGAGCTGTAGTGATTGGTAGTGTTTGTTCGAAATTGGTTTGATTGATAAGTGTTCGTTGATATATTTTCGCCTCAATGGCGTTGATTAACATGCTTTTAGACCAACGGTTTTGCCGGGTCATGTGAATGTAAAAAAGTCTTTCGTGTTCGTCTTTACATTTCTCAATAATAATGATATTATGTGTCCATGGGATTTCTGCAACCATTGGTTGCAGAATTAGGTTACTTTGGCTGTACTGATCGTATAAGTTCCTCATATACCATAAGTTACGCGCAGAGAATCCTTCCACGCCCACAAACTCTTTTTGTAGTTCGGCTGCTAAAACCTCTACAATCGCCTTCCCCCATCCAAACTTCTTCTGACGCTCGAGTATGGTTTTCCCAATGTTCCAATATAGGTTTACTTGTTCAGAATTTACTTTTTGCAATGCCTTGTATTGTGCAGCCTTAATCTGGCTTTTTATATCAGCAATAAACTCAATGTGAGATTTTTCTAATTCCATGGAGTAACTTTTAATTTTTATTCACAACAAACCACGTAATCAAATCAAAATTATCGGGCTGGTATTTGTAAAAAGGGGTTTCTTCTGTTTTCAGAATCTTTACTGTTTTCGAACTCCCTGTTTTAAGCTTATTGAGTAAATCCATCGATGCGCTGCCCATTTTTTCTTTCACAGAGCCATCTTCCTGCACCTCCTGATTCACGGCCTGCGCTTTCACCCATTGGGTGAGCGCTTCTGCCATTTGCGAAATTGCTGCGGCATCTCCCTGGTCGATAAGTTGCAAACCATCCTGATCGCGAGCACACTCCTTGTGTTTGCCCAAAGCATCGAGCACCTCCTTTTTGTTCAGACATACCGCCTGCGATTGGGAGTTGATATAGATGAGTTCGTGGCTTTTGTATTTGTGTTTTTCCGACTTTGAGGGGCGACACGGGTATCCCAACAGAGCAATAACACCCTGCTCAGGGCACGACGGGTCAATTGCTTTGAATCCGGTATAGATTCCCCGGGGCATTGATTGGTAATATTTTTGGTTTTTGCGCAACTCCATCAAGAGGTCCTGACGATATATTTCGAGTGAAAAACTATCGAATCCAATGCTGTTTTGGGTCGATTCAATCTCATCCCAGGTGGTTTCCATCTGCTTCAGCATACGCTCTTTTTGGCGTTGCTCCAACAATTCATCATCGGCCAGTTCTTTGAATGTGTCCGAAAAATGCAGGTGCACCTCCGATCCGGCCAGTTTCATCGAAGCCATACGTTCCTCTATCCGTTTTTGCAGATTGAGGTAGGTATTGATATTGTCTGATGGCCAGAAGTTGATGGCGAATATCTCTTTGTTTACAGTACCCAAACGGTCGATACGTCCCATACGCTGTATCACCCGAACGGGATTCCAGTGAATATCGTAGTTTACCACCATATTGGCATCCTGCAGATTTTGTCCCTCGCTCAACACATCGGTAGCTATCAGAATATCGATAGGTTTTTGCAACTTCTGATGCGTGGTTTTATCGTTGAGGGCAATCCATTTTTTCCATTCGCGATAGGCTTTTTCGTCGCTTATATCTTCGGTATTAAATGCCCACTCTTTCTCTTTATAGAGTTTGGTGTAAGGGGCAAACCGCTCCAGTATTTGTTCAAACTTTTTAGTTTCGCCAGGTTCGCCACTGGTACTCGATCCGTCGCCAGTGACTACTGCAACCCGATCAAAACCCCGCCTTGTCAGTTCGTTAAAAAGATAGTATGCCGTGTCTTTGTACACAGTGAATACTATGAGTTTCGGATTATCTGAGGTCTGTTTAATCGCAATGCGTTGCATCAAAACTCTCAACTTATCATCATCGCTGTGTTTGTTCTCTTCGTCTTCGAGCTGTTTGGCAAATTGCTGAAGGTTGTTTTGTATGGTTTGCAGGGCCATTATATCGGCCTTTAAGTCTTTTTTAAAGCTATTCATATTGCCGGCAGCATCTATATCAGCCAGTTTTATGGGTCTGTTTTTCCCAAGACTAAACTCATCCAGTAAACCATTGAGTTCTTCATCATCATTCAACGGATTTTCCGCGTTTGACAATGCCTCTTCTTTCTTTGTTTTTTCGTAATCGTGAATACGATTGAGTGCATTCTGATGATGGGTCAATATTTTATCAACTGTACTTTGAAATGAAAACCAGGATGACTCAAGCCTTTTTACCAATAGAATGTACATCATTTTCACCAGAAACATATCCCGTTGAACCTCATCATCCAACACCGAAACTGCACTTTTTTCACCTTTCTTTTTTGCCACTGCTTTTGCCTTTCGCTCTGCAGCTGAGATGGTATAGAGAGATGGCAGGTATCCGGATAATTTTGGAGGAAAATGGTCAAAAAGCTCCTCGAAGCTATCGAAATTACCGATTTGTTTGGGTGTAACAAAAATGTTTTCCGGTTTATGTGCTTTGGGGAAAACCAGATCATTTTGATGCCCTTTAATCATATTCCGGGTTCGGGCTACAGTAAGGGCGTCTGTCAGTTCGAAAAACTGTGCCGGCAACAATTTGATAAAGTCGCCCAGTTTCTGACCCGGCGTCTCTGTCCACATATTAAATGCTTTTTGCGCATTATTGAAGGTAGCATCAATATTTTTAATATCGAGATTTTCGTTAAAACCCCGGATATCGCCTTTTACCATCAACTTAAACTGATTGCGAATATCAAGCAACGAATTGTTAATCGGGGTAGCCGACAACATCAAAACCCGTACATTTCCATTCGTTTTCTGAAGAATCTCTTCCAGCAAAAACTGATAGCGGTTCGATTTACTGTTGCGCAGGTTGTGACTTTCGTCAATAACCAATAACTTTGGACGATCGTCGAGCATACTACTCATCGTATATTTGTCGCTACCGTTGTACGAATCCCAACGATTTTCCACCAAATCGGTGTGAAACCGGATCTTAAATTTAAAGTTATCCTTTTCGAATTTATTGTCGTGCTCCAGAAATTTACGCCAGTTTTGCTCCAGTTTTTTAGGACAAAGTAACACGACATCGTGCCCTTCCATCTGAAAAAATTTCATCACGGCCAATGCAGTCCATGTTTTACCCAAACCAACAGCATCGGCCAAAATAGCTCCATTGTATTTTTGGAGCATTTTAATCAGGCTCAATACACCTTTGCGCTGAAACTCATAGAGCTCGTTGTAAATTTTAGAATTCTCTAATCGGCCAATTTGTCGGTTGAAATCAGGGTCTTCTGTGTCAAAGTTTACATCGTCACCGAAAAGCTCAAATAACACTTTATAATAGAGTTCCTTAGGTGTATACTCTTTAAATATCTTTTTAATCTCATCAATCAGGTATTTTTTAAAGGGAACCTTATTCTCTTTTCCATTCTCATCGACAAGTGTTTTTTCTTTATGTGCCTGAGGTCGCTCCCACAATTGATTAAACCAGTGAATTAGTGTCGTATATTCAGGTGCAGAACCAAAATTCGCCATATTCAGTTCCACATTATTGGTCGCTTTTAATCCGACTCCGGCTTCTGTCAAATTGGAACTTCCCGAAATATAGTAATCTTTTTGAGGATCTTTCTCGCCATGTTTGTATTGGTATAGTTTAGCATGACAGAAATTAGGTTCCAGAGTTTTCGCTTCTACTTTATCCAGTTCCAGAAATGAAACCGCCTCACGGGCTACCTGACTCAATGCGAGAGACGCTTCAATCCCAATATTTTCATTCAATAAATTAAGTGCCCGTTCCTTATCTGTCTCGAAATTAACTATATCCCCCAAAACAAAGCGATAATGATCTATCTTATTCTGAGTAGTATGAGATAACCATGCCAAAGCACCAACGGTAAAATATCCCGTTACAATGGATAAATTCCCCGATTCTGTATATTTTGTAATCCACTCGTGGACTTTCAGATGTTCATTTTCGTTGTCTAATATCATGATAATGGTTCAATTCGTATTTGCTATCTCAGATTATACAGGTTTTGACTTCAAAAGTAATAAAATTAATGATAGATACCATATGTTATTAGAATTTTATGAAAAATCTTATGGTTTCAATAATTCGGGACGTTGGTTGCAAGGGAATAAGGTAAATTTTTTGCAGACTCTCCCGGTCTCAGTCGAGGTGCAATTGATGGGATTTTTTGTCTCTCGGTCGCGTTCAAGGTGACATTTGATGGGATTTTGGGGTTTAACCAAGCATTCAGTCAGCTGTCGGGCGTGGTGGATATGAAGCGAAACCTAACCAGTTTTTGAAACTTGTTAGGTTTGTTGGGTGCATATCGCCGGATTTGGTATTGTTGCCGGAATTTCGGAAAAAGACCAAAATCTAATAATGCTCTAATGAAGTGTTGAGTTTGGTGTTGGAGTTTGGTAAAAACTTAAATCACGAGATTTATGGATTTTGCCAGGTTTGCAGGGGAGAATATATTTTTAACAGTTGGCACCGTTTCACCGGAATATACTATTGGTAATGGTATTGCATAATCGACATCTCACAATCGTCATATTGCCCCTCTGATATGGTGACCGACATCTTTATAGTTTCAACAAAACCGGTTCGTTAATAAGTTCGTATTTCTCGCTCAGGATAGCTGCATTGACAAACGTTGTCTGTTTCGAATTTTCTATTCCGTAAGCTCTATGTATGTGTCCAAAAAGGTGATACCCGGGCTGAGTTTTCAATACTGTTTGCAATAAATTTTGGTCGCCATAGTGGATGTTTGCTGAATAATCCAGAATGCCGATAGGCGGTTGGTGTGTTATCAGAATATCTGTATCATTGGGTATTTTCTGAATATTTCTGTCATAATCGCCTGATATTACATCTTCCATAAACAAGGGAGTTCCATAAATCTTTATGCCTTCAATCGTAACACCCGAATTGCATAGATAGAAACAGTTTTCTGGTAATCCATCTATATCTGCTCCAAACAAACAATCATCGTGATTACCGGCAATAAATATTTTGAATCGGTAAGGCAATGCGCCAAACCATTCGATAAAATTCATGACTTCATTTTCCGAACCGGCAAATGAGATGTCGCCGGAGTGAATGATTATTTCTGCAGGTGGCAGATTGCGCAATTCGTGGTGCTTGCCATGGGTGTCTGAGAGGTGGAGTATGAGCATATTATGCTATTTAAAATTTCTTCAATGATTTGATTGACTCGTTATCAGGTTGTTCTTTTTGTCAATCAGGAATGTATTTTTCTTTGAAATCATTTAATTGGGATTTTAGCCTGCTGTCTAAGATGGATCCTGAAACCTTTTCAAAGCATTCTTCCCAAGTCAGTGAGTAAAAATGGTCTTTAAATAAAGGTCGTAAAAAATCAGTTTTCACTCTTTCAGCATCTTTTTTTATTCTGATGTTATCTTTCGGATAAATAAATATTACATATGAATTTTCGTCTATATGAATGAGATTTCTTAATATTTGATAGTTGTTGTAGAACTGTTTTAAATCATGTAAGTTTTCTGCAATTGGGTTTAAATATTTCGTATAAACTTCTTCGAACTTGGTTTCATTGATTTTAGCTTTTCCGAATCCTTCTTCTGTATACTTAATTTCAAAATAGATTTTTTTTCCTGATATTGTTTCAAAATAAAAATCGAATTTTGTTGATACCCGACCATGTTTTACTTCTACTCCGTCTTTTTCAAAATTTAACTTATTATAGTTTACTGTTTCATTTGAGAATTGCAAAAGGTTAGTAATTATTTCCAATCTTTTTTCTTGCAATAGCGGAAAGAAAAAATTCAGGCACAATGCTTGTGAAGAATTTAAATGGTGAAAGTTAGAGTGTAACTTGATTCTGCAATTGTCGATATAAGAAATAATTTCATTCTTATATGGTTTTAGTAGATTATCATGTTTGTTTATTTCCGGTAATATATGTGGGTAGAATTGTTTATTGTTTTTCCAAATCCCATCACTTAAGTTCGGAAACATTTTTGTCTTATAATTTTTAAGACGCTCTTTTGTTTTTTCGCTGTATTTCATCTTTTCGTTTTTTATGTTTATTGCTAACGGGAGTTATTGAGAAAAAATTCCATTTAATTTCAAAAATAGTTAATTAATTTGGTTTTAAGTTTAATTGTTTGTTGAATTTTTATTGTTTGACGGTATTTCTTCCCATTCTTCAAAATGCTGACCAATTTCAAGTTTTCGGATTTTTCAGCATAACTCAAAGCGGTATTGACTTCCCGCTTAAGACGTTTCCCTTCCTGAATGAAACTTTCCAGCTTTACATTCACATGAGCACCCGCTGCCAACAGCCATTCGACCAATGTTTCCTGATTCTCATTCGGAAATAGAATGGCATACATCAATGGCGTGATTCCTCGTTTATCTTTGAAATTCACATTGACACCTGCATCCAACAATAGTTTGAGGGCTTCAATATTTCCACTTAAAAGCGCTTCAATGAATGCCTCTTTTAAATCACTTTTCACCACATTGGCCTGGTAATCCAGCAGTAGCCTGAGCAAATCAGATCGGCCATTGCGGGTGGCACTTAGCAGGGTCGTTTTCGCAATGTTGTAATTATTAGACCAAAAGCTCGCTCTTGGAATTTTCTTCCCATTTTCTAAAAGTACCTTTAGAATTTCATGATTCCCATTGTTGGTCGCCAAAATAATCGATTTAGCTCCATAATAACTTGCTGCATTGATTCTTTCATTTTCCAATGCATGGATGACGTTTTCAATTGTGTCTAATTCTACTGCTTTGAATAACTGTTCGTTCATTGTATTCATTTTTTAGGTGAAATTATTTCCATTTATTCTTAATCGTATTGTTTATAATATCTAATACGATAATGATTTTTATATTTTCACCCTATTTTTGCCTTGAATCAGTTATTTGTCAGTAAATCAGTTGGATATATAAATTTACTAATTAGTTAAACTTTATTAATGCTTGATGATGTTGGTTTTGATACATTATTTACTTACTTCTCTAATCGAAAATTAGCATACTTTTACATATTCAACAAATTATAGCTATCTTTTTTTTATTTAGTTTAAATATGTGGGTGAGGGGTAGAGGAGCGAAACCTAACAAGTTTTTGAAATTTGTTAGGTTTGTTGGGTGCATATCGCCGGATTTGGTATAGTGACCGGATTTCGTAAAAGACCAAAATCTAATAATACTCTAATAAAGTGTTGAATTTGGTGTTGGAGTTTGGTTGGCTTAATCATAATGGTGAGTAAAGCCAATTGCTAAAAAGTGGTCAAAATTTAGATTGGCTAAATCGTCCGTTACTGACGGACGATTTGCTAAAAGCAAATCTGTTTGAATTTCGTCCGTTAGTATCGGACGAATTATCGTGTTTTGATTGTCAGTAGTTTGAAAATATCTTCCCCATTCTTCATAAAACTGTCTCATTCGCTTGATATTCACTGGTGAGAATCCTCGCAGTCCGGGAAGTTCATGTTGTAGTTTTACTGATATAGTTTCGATAGCATTTGTTCCCCAATAATGGTTACGGCTATTTTCAGAAATGAATTTTCCGATACCAAAATAGAGCGAAAGTAACTCGCGGTTGACTAGTGTGGCAGCCCGATACCGGCTTTGCAAAATAGCACTTTTAAATCTAACAAGTTTTTGAAACTTGTTAGGTTTGTTGGGTGCCTATTGCCGGATTCCGGAAAAGACCAAAATCCAATAATACTCTAATAAAATGTTGAATTTGGTGTTGGAATTTGGGGAAACTTTGTGTATTTCGTTATTATTTGTAATTACAGTATCATTTTCGTGACCTCACGAAAATGGTCATCGTTTTTAATTTTAAACCAACGATTGTATAAAAGCGCTTTTCCAGATTGCTTTAGCTGTTTTGGCCATTTTTTCTTGCCTTAATGCGATAATGGCAGGATCAAACTTTTCGTATTCGCAGTATTCGTAGCATAGTTTATAGGCCGACTTTTTGTATTCCACTAATTTTTCACGAAAAGGCTTGTTGTTATCCAGTTTATTATTGATACTTGCTTCCAATAAACCGTAATTGCCGATTCTGTATATGTAATCATCCTGAATGTCAATTGAAAACGCATCCTCCCACACGCTGCCCGGATTTTCGGGTAAAATATGCTCAATAGTTGCCACAGCATCTTCAGGTTGATAGTCTTTTCCGGCTATTTGATTTTCAATTTTTACAAGAATATATTTTACAAGTTCTTTTTTCCGTTTTGTATTAATTGAAACTGTAGAAAATGATTGAACAAAATTCTTGTCGGAAACATATAGAGCTTTCAATGCGAGAGTTGCATCTTTTGCCGTTGTAATGCTTTTATTTGAGATATCATTAGCCACCTTACTGAAAAGACGTTCTGCCTCATTTGGATTCAGTCCACTCAGGTTATATCTAAATGTAATTGCGGCTAATTCACGCAATAAAATTTTCAATTCTTTTCTGTCCAGATGATTAATCGCGGCAATCATCAAAGAGTAACAAGTTGTTACACCAAGCATCTCAAGCACTTTGAGTTGAGTTGATTCTTCTTTATCCCAGATTTCGTCACTTGGGTAGTTGAAAGCTGTATAAAACTGACTAATACTTTCGAGATCGTTCAGGAAATTAAACGCCAACTGTGGCGTACTAATTTCTCTTTTTATTGCCTTAAAAAGCGTTGGTTGTCGTTCAATACGATATTTGCTATTCCAATAATGACGAATAAATATTGTTAAATCATTTGCGCGAATTGTGTCGTTAATGTTTTGCCATTGTCTTTCAGCTTCATTTAAATCAATTTCGCCCATCTGGCTTGTTAGTTTAAATAGATAATTCTTAAGCAAATCGGCAGTGGATAGTTTTACACCTCTTGCATTCAGTGTTTCAAACACTTTAAATGCATCCAAATCATTTTCAACCACAATTTGCGTAAAAACAATACCATTTCCCACTATTTTTTCTAAAAATTCAGCTAATTTTGCTCCGGATTTATTCGCATTAAACTTATCGTTCAGCTGATTGAAAAAATAATCAAATGCTTTTTGCATCAAGCGTTGAGATGGTTTAAGTTTGGCTAACGAAGTTGGTTTGCGTAGTTTCAATAACCAGCTTTTATAAAAATCGTCATTGTTTCGATTGAGCGTTAATTTGGGACTTATCGAAAGCTTTGAAGTTGAAAAATTGCCTAAATATCTTTCGGTTAATTTTTCTGCCCTGATTTTGTTATCAGCTGAATCTAAACCTTGTTTCGACCATTCATTAAAAAGAGCAGTAACGGCCAAAGCTAAAATTGAGAGTGTTGACAATCGTTGTTGCCCATCAAATATCCAAAAATTTTCATCGTCTTCCTGACTTTTTTGCAACACAAGGTAGCCCAAATAGTGTGTTTTGTCATTTGGAATTTCTTCTATATCATTCCATAAATCTTCCCAATCGTCTTTATCCCAGGAATAATCGCGCTGATAAATTGGCACCTGATATGACTTACCATTGCCAATGATTGTATTTAATGTAATAAACTGTGACATAAAGCTATACTTTAAAATTAAAACCTGTTTTTTCGAGGTCCATTTTTATTCCGTTGTTTAAAGATACAGCTTTTTCCATTTGTGTCTTCAATGTTTTTGTTAGTTCTTCCATTTTTTCTCACCAAGTTGCATTCTGTTGGCAGATAATGGCATTTAAACTTTGTCGAATTTTTATAATTCCAGACAGTTAGGAAGCATTAATAAAAATGGCAGGGCATGGTTGTAGTCCAGTGCTTCGTATTCCAATCCTAATTTCCGCAAGTTGGTATAATAAAGTGCATGTTGGTTGTAATAGTTTTTTTCGCTTTGCAGAAACCATGCTTTTTCGCCTAATTTCCGGGCTATAAACCATTTTTCTATCAGCCGGGCACTACGTCCGTTACCATCGTTCCAGGGGTGTATTTTCACAAAGGTCAAATGCAACATACCTGCATAGAAAAATACCTCTTCGGCAGTCATGCTGGTGTTTAGCAACACTTCTACATCAGCATACCATTTGTCCATTTCGGCTTTCAGTTCGTAGGGCGAAGTGGCTACATATTCTATACGTCCATCATCGGTTGCTACATACATTATATTGGTGCGCAGCTGCCCTTGCTTGTGTGTTTCTACAATATTTTTGCTCAACAAGGTATGCGCTTCGCTTATGGATTGGGGGTTCATCGGGTGCGTTTGGGCAAACAGATAGGCATTGTACAAATCGTCGGTTTTTTTTGTATAATCGGGCTTAAACTCCAAATGCATCGCCTTATGTTTAATATAACTATCCAGTTCTATGTCTTCACCCTCAATTTTACTGCTGAAAACACTTGCTACAGAAGTATAAAAACTAAAAGTATCGGTGCTTATCCCGGCTTCTTGCAGGGCATTAAGTTTATCTGCTATACCTTGTATTTGCTCCAGATACAAAGGCAACAAGTCTGTTTTTATGAGTTGTAATTCGTTCATAGTATCCGCAGCTATTATTAGTCTCCAAAAGTAGTAAAAAAACCGGTTTTAGCATTCATTCTTGTGTAAATTTCAACGAATATTATAAAGCAAAAGAAAAATGGGGCTAAAAATCCGGTGACACAAAATGGCTTAAAATTAACCAGGCTCGATATTTGCACATCGAGCCTGGTTATAGCCGATAAGGAACAAACTAACTTTTCCGGGAATGTGGATATTAAGTTTTACACCCGCTGCGTGACACTACCTGCCGGGTGCCGAACAGCTTACGGTGAACTGGGGTATAACATGCCGAATGGCATCCTACCTCTTGATCATTTTCGTGATCTCACGAAAATGGTCATCCACGTTGATATTCTGAGTTTTACACGAGTCTAAAGTGAGATTTATGACTACGACAGAATTGATATTTCTTGTGCTTTTGGGCTGGTTTTGGTGTGGAAAGGAGAGGCAAGCCGCTCTTTTTTCGGTCTATGCGGCGTTGTTTTGTATGTTGAAATTAACATACAGATACATTGTATCTCTTTCTGAGAGTATATTGTAAATAATAATATGAATAATTATATTTGATTAACTGCCGAGGTGGGGTTGTCAAATGCGTGAAAGGCTATCTTTGTGCGGAAAAACTATTCAAAAAAGACAAAAAAGTGCGTTTTTGGGTCGTTTGGTGGTGTTTCAGGGTGTTTTCTGAAGAAGTCAAGTCTTTTTTTCAAAACATCAAGTCTTTTTTTGAAAAAGACTTGACTTGTTGCCCAAAACTTCAGGTCTTTTTTTATGTTATATAGCATAAAAAAACACCCCCGGGCCGGCCAGCCCAGAGGTGTTAATCGAAAACGGAATCTGAAGCCATGGGCT
>CAZHNZ010000076.1:1595-20225 GCA_964534355.1 uncultured Parabacteroides sp. | reverse complement strand
GGAAATATGAAAAAGACACTACGTTCGGTGAGTTTACTCTCACTGTTATTCGTTTTTTATTGCTGTCAGCAAGAGTTGACAATGGACGAGATTTACTCGCAACGCCCGCCCTACAATGCCCGAAATGTGATGGAATTCAGAATTCCGAGTGCACCCAATGTGTACAACGATGTGGTATTGGATTTTACAGCTGCACCTAGTACCAACAAGGCTGACTATGGCAACAAATCGTGCATCGACGAAACAAACAAGATTATCTACATCGACATGCCGCCTCATGTTATTGACACGGCTATGGTTTTTAAAGTGATTCTGGGTATTGGTGCCCGCTGCGAGCCGGCCAATTTCTCAACTATGAATCTCGATTCGATCAATTACCTCACCGTTTTTGCCGAAAGTGGTGTGTCGTCGAAATACAAAATCGTTCGTCTCAAAAAATACAAATACACCGATTGTCAAATTTTTACGGCATCTATTCCCAATGTAATCAGCAAGATAACCGGCTCGCCGGTCAAAACCTCTTTTATGATTGGCTCGAACACCGGTGTTTGGGGAAGACCATTTGATGCAGTGATTTATTTGCCAAGTACAGCAGACTCTTCGAAACTTAAAATATCGTTGAGCCTCAATAATTTAACCTCATACAAGGCTAAAATATTCGGGCCATGCAGCCCTGCCGGTCCTGGGGGCTCTACTCTGACCGACAAAAACAACAATTTGCTGTTTGATACCGATGGTCCGCTCTACGATTCTACATTGGTCTATTCGACATACAAAGTGCCCGTGACCTACGATTCAGAGACAGGCGATGGATTGACCTTCACCGACGGAATCCTGTTCCGCTCATTCTCGTACAGCGAAACCACACGCAAATATTACCGGTTGCGCATCGTCAAGTCGAAATCGTTCGACAGCACCCTGGTATATATCGACCCATCCAAAATGGCCCTGATGAAAAACAGGATTATCAAAAAGAAATAATAAGACCATAATCCAATAAAGCATAGACTAATGTATAAGACCAAAAACACAAATCAGCGATTGCTGGCCCTTTTTGCTATTCTGTTTTTCTGCATATCCGGCATTCAGGCTCAGACTGTTAAGCTGACAGGAACGGTGAGCGACGACAAGGACGTAATCATAGGCGCCACCATTCGGGTAAAGGAAATACCTTCGTTGGGCACCATTACCAACGAGAAGGGAATGTTTAGTTTGCAGGTGCCACCGGGTGCCAAAACGCTCGAAATTTCGTATATCGGATACGAAAAAAAGACGGTCGTAATTGGCAAAAATTCAACCTTTCGCATTGTAATTCAGTCTAATCCGCATTCGCTCGGCGAAGTCGTGTTTGTGGGCTACGGTACCATGAAAAAACGGGATGTAACCGGTGCAATCACCTCAATTTCGGCCGACGATATCAACGGCAGTAAAACCGCTACCCTTACCGAGGCTTTACAGGGTAAAGTAGCCGGTCTGGTTATTTCGGGCTCATCAGAGCCGGGGGGCGGATCGTCGGTTATGCTGCGCGGGGCCTCTTCCTTATCTACCGAAACGGGGGCAAACGCACCGCTTTATATTGTTGACGGAATGGAAGTGAGCACCATTGACAATATTAATCCCAACGATATTGCCTCTGTTGAGGTGTTGAAAGATGGTGCTTCGGCATCTATTTATGGGTCGAAATCGGCCAATGGTGTTATTCTGATTACCACAGTGCAGGGCAAAGAGGGTACGCCAAAAATTACGCTCAACTATTCGTACCGAAACTCAAATATTGGTCACAAAATTCCCGCCATGAATCGTCAGCAGGGAATCGACTATATCAATATACGCAACTACGCCGGAGGGTCGCTGCCTTCCACATCCATCGATGTGGTGGATACCTACAACCCCATTTTTATGCAGGATAACTATTTGCAGGATTTGCTGTTTCGGAATGCACCTACGCAAAAAATAGATTTCAGTATTGCAGGTGCCTCAAAATCACTCAAATACTACGTGGGTGTAGGCTATCTCGACGATCAGGGTATTCAGATTAATACCTTCAATAAGCAAATTTCGATGCGCTCAAATGTCGATTACAATGCCGCGAATAACCTCAATATTGGTAGTCGCATCTCTTTGGTCAAAACAGACCGCCGATCGGCATCTTCCCGTTCGCGGGGCGAATTGCTTACCCGCCCGGCCAACTATCCGGTGTATGAGCTGGATGGTAGTTTTTCGCCGGTTATCAACGGTCGCGCCAATCCGATGGCCGAAGCGATGTTGGGGGCAGCAGACTACGATATTTACGATGTGAATGTGAATCAGTTTCTGGAATTTAAATTTCTCAACGATTTCAAATTCAGACCAAGCATTTCAGCCATTATGTCGAATAATCTCTATTCCGACTTCAACCCGGCAATTCTGGATGCCTCTTTCTTGCGAAATTCTGTGAATCAGACTACTACCAACTTTTCGTGGACGTATGATAATATTCTTTCTTACGATAAAACGGTGAAAAACAATAGCTTTTCGGCCATGTTGGGTACAAGTTTTCAGCGGGAATTGCTCAAAAGAACAACGCTCGATGTAACGGGTAATGTGTCTGATAATCTGCCCATTTCGTACAGCTACATGAAGGCCAAATCGACCACCAATTCCATCGAAACCGGCAATGCTTTGCAGGCGGTTTTCGGTCGTATCTCATACAGTTATATGAGCCGGTATATGATGAATGTGAATGTCAGACGGGACGGATCTTCGCGTTTTGGTTTGAATCGCCGTTACGGGACTTTCCCCTCGGCATCGGTGGGCTGGCGTTTCTCGGACGAAAAATTCCTGAAATTCATCAAGCCGGTGGTCGACGACGCCAAGTTGCGTATCAGTTATGCTAAAACAGGAAATCAGAATGCCTCTAATTTTCCCTGGCAGGGGCTATATTCTTTGAATGTTTACGCCTCGGATCCCGGTTTTTATCCAAGTCAGCTCGAAAATAAAGATTTGGGTTGGGAAACAACCAAACAGTTCAATGTGGGGCTCGATCTTAGCTTCTTCAACTCTCGCCTGAGAATTGTGGCCGACTATTACAACAAGAAGACCTCTGATGTGCTTTTCCGTGTGAACATTCCTGAAACATCCGGTTTTGGTTCTGTTTACCGCAATATTGGTAGTGTGGATAACGAGGGTTATGAGCTGGAAATCAATACGGTAAACGTGAAAAAGAAAAATTTTCAGTGGAGAACCGGATTGACATTAGCATTCAACAAAAATATGATTTCGTCTGTTCCGCCCGGCGGACGTCTCTACTCAAATGATATGTATGTGATAGACAAAGGATTTGCTCTGGGAACCATGTTTGGCTACAAAGCTCTCAATATTTTCCCCTACAACGAATCCAACAATTACGACATGAACTGGAATCAGCTCACACCTGTATTTACCGCCGAGGGTGTTTTCAAAGAGTTTCAGTTGAATGGTGTTACCTACACCGGTGAGCGTCAGCAGAAAAAATACGCCTCATCCACAGGTAAGGCTTTTGGCGGTGGCGACGTCAACTGGGAGGATACCAACAAAGATGGTATCATTGATGATAACGACAGACAAATAGTGGGCAATGGTGCGCCCAAAGTGGTGGGCGGTTTTAATAATAGCCTGACTTACAAAGGCATTACCTTATCCGCATTTTTCAGCTTCTCGTTGGGTGGCGATATATACAAACGGTCGGTGGCGAGCAACAACAGCTGGGTGCTTTCGTCTATCACCCGTGGCGACCCCCGTATCGTAGCGCAGTCGTGGATTGCACCGGGCGACAATGCCAAATATCCGATGCTTTACGACAGCAAAGTCGAAAATACACGTCAGACTAGTAGCCTCTGGATTGAGGATGGATCGTTTATCCGCCTCAAAAATGTGAAATTGTCGTATTCCCTGCCTGCCAAATGGCTCAAACCTGTGCGCATGAAGTCGGTGGATGTGTATTGTATGCTTCAGGACTATTTTACCTGGACCAAATACTCGATGTTCGACCCCGAAATGGCGGCATCCGGATACAACTACGGTATGGATGTCAACATCTATCCGCGGTCAAAGAGTATGCTTTTCGGCCTGAATGTTAGTTTCTGATTCACCCGATTGTTGCCTGTTATTTATCAGTATAAAAAGGAAATAAAAAATAGTTATGAAAAATATAATTATATCAGTAATTGCAGCTCTCTTTCTGTTCAGCTCTTGCGTGGACGAATTTCTGGATGTGGAGCCGGTGAGCGATCTGTCCACCGAAAAGTTCTGGAAGACAGAAAATGATGTGCGCACAGCATTGAATTCGGCTTATGGTTTTATTCAGACAACCTACAACACAGGTTATTCTCAATGGCTCGAAGGGCGTTCGGACAACTGGGCGCCGCTCAACACCTCTTCGGCTTCCAACAGTCCGTTGGCGGCTACGTTCAATCAGCTCACCAACCAAATGTCGCCTTCCAACTGGTCGGGTTGGTATCAAATTGTTTCGGTGGCCAATTACAGTATTCATTACATTCCTAAAACGCCTATTACCGACAAAAAAGCACAAAACCACTATTTGGCCGAAGCCTATTTTCTGCGGGCATTTGCCTACTTCAATATTGCCCGTATCTGGGGCGATGCACCTCTGGTTGTGCGACCTACGCTCACTGTCAATGATATAGAGTATCCATTCAAAAGCCCGAATGCAGTGTTGATGAAACAGGTGGGACTCGATATAGATTCTGCACTGGTGAAGGCAGATATTGATGGTACGCTGAGTGGTTCGAGAGCGGTGGTTAAAAGCAAGTTTACGGTGGCAGCACTCTACGCTCTGGCTACCGAATACAGCATGTGGACAAAAGAGTATCAAAAGGCGATTGATTACAGTGTGCCGCTTCATTTCTTTATGAATAATACCACCATGGCGCTCAATCCGACTGCCGACTATTCAAAATTGTTTACACCGACCGATGCGATCAGTCAGACCGAAAATATCTGGGTATTGCAGTGGGATTATATCAATCAAAACAATACCATCAATCAGGCTGTATGGTCGTTTATGGCGCCCACCGGACCTTCTTACACCTTCAACAGCTGGTTCTTCAATGGCACCGGTTCTTACAAAGTGCCCTCTTTCAACAACGAACGTCTGAAAGGATGGAACTGGGATGCTTACTACAAAAACGACAAACGAAAAGCCTATACGCTCGATACCGCGGCGGGTGGCACAAGCGTATCTTCGCCTTATGTGGTGGCCAATAATTCGGCAAGGGTGATACTCAAAGCCACTGCCGGGGTGAAGCCCACAACGGCAATGCAGGCCAATAATTTTCCGATTGTTATTTACCGTTATGCAGATATTCTATTGTTGCGTGCCGAGGCTTACAACAAACTGGGCAATATAACGGCTGCCGTGGCCGAACTCAAAAAAGTAAGAGACCGTGCCGGACTGACAAACACGAAATCGAAAATTACCGATGCTTCCGGATTCCTGACATTGGACGGGCCGGTGGATCAGACCCGACCTGCTGCCAACTACACCGCCGATGGCCCCAACGGAAGCAGCAATCAGCTCGAAATGGATATCCTCAAAGAGAGAAGTATTGAGCTGTTGGGCGAGGGAAAACGGTGGTTCGACCTCATGCGTACCGGCAAGGCTATGAGTGTGATGAACGACTATTACGACTATGCACTCACCATTGCATCTACCACCAAATTGACCAAATATACCGATAGTAAACAGCTCTATTGGCCGGTTTATTATCAGAATGTTATCAAAAATCAAAATCTGGATAGTACCATTGTTGTTCCTAATCCTTAAATCAGAAATATAAACTCTATTCGTTATGAAAAATAGTAAAATCCTCATTTACATACTGATATCCTCGTTTGTCGGCATGTTCTCTTCCTGCGAACTGGCTGGTCTGCCGTTGCAGAAAGATTTCAACTACGAGTATTCGAAACTCGATCCTCACATCGGTATCACCACATACGAGTACATCAAAAAACGAAGTACGGTAGATATGACCTTGTTTTTTTATGCCGTAGAAAAAGCAGAAATGAAGGCAGAATTCGAAAAACCGGGTCGCACATTCCTGCTGCTCAACGATGCCGGTTGCACCCGTTTTTTCAACAACAAGAAAATTACATTTCAGGGAATGTCGAAATACGATTTGCAGCAATGGCTGGGGCAGTTTATTGTCGAAGGGGTGTACAGCTCGCTCGATCTTACTCTGTCGCCTTTGGTGGTGAAAACCATGCCCTCGTACTTTTTCAATCAGTCGGGCTCGTTGCCGGCCAAAGTGCGTTTCCTCAGCATCGACCCCGTTTTTAATCAAAACATGAATCAATACCGGGTGTTGATCGATTTTGCAGGTACGATTACCGAACGGGATATCCTCAAATGTGGCTCACTCGAAACAAATATTATTCCTTCCAACGGTGGGGTTATTCATATTTTTGATAAGTACCCTGAATATTATCCCAAAGATACTTCACATCCCGAAATTCCGTGATGAAAAAAAATAAGCAGTTATCGCAATATTTTTATTGCGGTAGCTGTTTTATCTTCTGTATTAATCTTCTATGCTAAATAATCTGTAATCGAATGATACACTTCTTATTATCCAAAAAGTTTGGTCTGTTATTTTTTCTTTCTGTACTGGTAGTGCCCGGTTTTGCCCTCACAGATGCGCAGTTAAAAGCCATCCGCTCGGGCTACGAACAGCGCCGGCAACAGGCATTCGACGTGCAAAAAGGAACACCGCTCAAAGTGACCCCAAAAGGCCAACCGCTGGAACCTGGCCGCACACTGTTTACACGCAACTGGAGCTATTCGCTGGTCGATTTTGCATTCCGTAGCTTCTGGCTCAACGAGCAAAATGCAGAGGCAAACCGCGCCCTGGTCGAAAATGCGGAGTACTACATCGATAATGTGCCTGCCATGAAGGATCGGGACAATTTCTATTGGGCTGCCGACGAAATTTGCAGTATGATTGAGCTTTTTGGGTCGAAAGGAAAGAAAACAAAGGGGCTGATTACCCCTCAAACTGAGGCTGTGCTTTTCAAAATGATGTGGCAATACAACAAAATGTTTTCGAAAATCGAGAAGGCCGAATACGAAATAAGCAAAACCTGGTTTGTCGATGAGTCTGAAAATCACCATATTCAGCGTTTTTCTACCTATTGGCATTTTGCAAAATTCCTGAAAGACAAACCGGAATACAACACCCTGAAATTTGACGATGGGTTTACCGCTCAACAGCATTACGATGCCTGGAATATCTACATCAAACACTGGGTGGTGGAGCGTGCCCGCAAAGGTCTTTTTGTGGAAATGGCCAACGAAAGCTATGGCCTCGAAACGCTCAAAGGGGCTTACAATTTTTACGACTATGGCGACAAAGAATTGAGTCGCCTCACCGGCAAATTGCTCGATTTGTATTGGGCTACCTGGGCCGAAGAGCAGCTGGCCGGCGTGCGTGGTGGTAGCAAAAACCGCGTTTATCCGGGCAAAGATAGCAAATCGGGTAGGGGTGAGTTCTGGCAAATGGCCTGGTATTATCTCGGCATTGGCGAGCAAACCCATTTGTCACGCAATCTGATGACTTTGGTGGCTAGCAGCTACCGCATGCCGCTGGTGGTGATGGATATTGCGCTCGACAACAAGGGACGTGGTACCTACGAAATCAAACAGCGTCGTCTGGGGCTGGCTATTAAGGGGTATCACATGAATCCCGACTACCGGCTTCGTCAGGACTCGGGCGGATTGGTGCGTTACAGCTATTGTACACCCGATTTTATTCTGGGTGCAGCTCATTTTCAGGCACGTAAATGGCAGGATTGGACGCTTATCAGCAGTCAGAACCGCTGGCACGGCGTCATCTTTTCGGGCGATGAAAATGCGCGCATCTACCCGCAATGCAGCAAAAATAATACTTACCGATCTTACAATCAGCACTGGAGTGTGCAAAACAAAGGTTGCCTCATTACCCAAAAAATGCCCGAAGGCTATGCCTGGGATGGTGAGCCGATGCGTGTGTTTTTCAGTAATGCCGGACTCAGCAATATGGTGGAGAAAAATGGCTGGGTGTTTGTGTGCAGCAAAGGGGCTTATGCGGCCGTCAGGTGCGTGTCGAAATCTTATACCTGGGACAATGATGTGGATGGCAAATGGCTGATGTGCGAAGATCAGCTTACACCCATCATCATAGAAGTTGCCCGCAAATCGGAGTACGATAGTTACGAAAGTTTTCAGGAGAAAATAATGGCGCGGCCTTTGCAATTCGACGGAAAAACGGTCAGATACCAATCTGCCTGCAACGATAAGTTCGAGTTTTATGCCGATTATTCTGCCATGCCTCTGGTGAATGGTGCGGAGGTTTGCCTGCAACCCAAAATGGTTTTCGACAGCCCGTTTGTAAAATCGGTTTGGAACAGTGGCGTGGTGGAGATTGTAAAAGGCAAACGAAAACTGGTGCTCGATTTTAAGATGCAGTAATTCAGTCCCAAAACGGCCTGTTTTTACTGATTATCAGTTATATTTGCAGTAAGGGATAAGGGTATTTGCCTGATGACGTGTCAGTATAATATCTTTATTCCCCTTTGTTGTTCTTTTTTAATATTTGTATCATGATGAAACACACACTTACACTGGCATTTCTCACTCTTTTTCTCACCGGATTTTCGCAGACCCGTACTATGTCTGTTTACCGGAATGGCGTGAAAATTTACGAAACACTGGCAACAGATAGAGATTCTATTGCCTTTTCCGCGTCCGATACTGTGCGCGATATTGATGGCAATGTCTACCGAACCATTCGTATTGGTAACAAAATATGGATGGTCGACAATCTGCGAACCACCCGCCTGAATGATGGTACACCGATAGCTTTTGTTACCACGGCTAATATTAAGTTTGAAAACGGACAGAGTGGCGCGCTGCGTAAGTCGCCCGTCTTTTGCTGGCACAACAATCTTGATTACAACAAAACGCTATATGGCGGACTCTACAACTGGTACGCTGTGGGTTCTTTCAAGCTGGCACCGGCTGGCTGGCGGGTTTCTACCAAAGAGGATTGGGCAGATCTCGAAGATTATCTGGCCAAAAACGGATACAACTACGACAGTACCAAAACAACCGATGGAACAGGTGCCAAAGTGCTGAAATCCATGGCGTCACAGCTCAATTGGGTCTCATCGGCTACAACCGGTGCAGTTGGTAATATTTCTGCAAATAACAATCGTTCAGGCCTCTCGCTTTTGCCCGGCGCTTTGAGAGACGGCAATGCCTGGGGTACCACCGGCGTTCATGCCGGATACTGGGCCTTGTCGTCTTACGACAGTGTCTATTCTTCAAACCGTCGCTTTTCGAATGATGGAGTAGGGGCCAATCAGTCGGGGAAGGATCTGAAACAAATGGCTCTCTCTGTACGGTGTGTCAAAGATGTTACTACCACGCCTGTTGCCGGTTTATATACAGACGCCTCGCTCAACTCTATCATCAACGGACTTTCTACCCGCCTCACTACGGCTTTTGAAGATATTCGAAAAAAAGCATTCTACGAGGCACCCATCGACTCAGCATATAAGACAGCTACCGGTGTGCCCATGAGCCGGACCAAAAGTTACTCCCTCTGCAATTATGCATTTAAATCGCTTTGGCTTAATATTGCCCTCGATACTGCGAATTATGCCCTAACCCGCAATGCCGATTATTACCTGACCAACCCTCCCACCTACATGGCCGAGGGAGATAATTTTTACTGGTCGGCAGATATTTGGTTGAAGTCGCTGGAGTATTATGGCAGTAAGGGGTCTAAGGCGCCGGGAAGGATAACTGCGGCCACCGAAGCAAGACTCTACGAACTGATGTTTGCCTACATGGACTATTTTTCTAAGGGGACAGAACACACACCTCTTTTGTATGCCGAATATAAGAAAAGCAATACCTGGGATGTG
The DNA here is from genome assembly GCA_964534355.1 of uncultured Parabacteroides sp. Lineage (GTDB taxonomy): Bacteria > Bacteroidota > Bacteroidia > Bacteroidales > UBA7332 > CAXXIC01. Next base: position 10,283 of record CAZHNZ010000076.1, on the reverse strand, counting down.
TATGGCTCTGAAAATCACCATGCCCAGCATTTTTATACCTATTGGCATTTTGCTAAGTTTTTGAAGGATAATCCGTTGTATGCCGGTAAGAAATTTTCCGACGGATCTACTCCTGCGCAGTGCTATACCGAACAAAATGAATATTTCAAACACTGGCTTTCGGAACGTGGGAAAAAGGGGATGCTTGTGGAGATGGCAACCGATGGATACAACGAGATAACATTAAAAGGAATTTACAACGTTTTCGATTTTGCAACGGATACGGAGTTGCGCGATCTGGCCCGTAGCTTTATAGACCTTTATTGGGCTACCTGGGCGCAGGAGGAGCTATCCGGATCCAGAGGTGGAGGAAAGTCACGGGTATATCCGGGCAACGAGGCCAATGGTTGGGAAATGCCGTTTAAGGATTATGCTTATTTCTATTTTAATATTGGTTCAAAAGTGAGCATCAGCAGCAATATGTTTACCATTCTCACGAGTCCCTACCGACCGCCGTTGGTGGTGGCCGATTTGGCGCTGGCAAAATCAGAAATGGGAGCTTTCGAAATAAAACAACGGGCATTGGGCCTCGCAATAAACGGTCGTAATGCACCGCCACTCTATCAGCTCAGACAGGATTATGGTGGAATTGTACGATACAGTTATTGTACGCCATCGTTTATTATGGGTTGTTTGCACAAAGAAAATTTTACTGAACCAAAATGGACATTGATCAGTAGCCAGAACAGCTGGCAGGGGATAATATTCAGTGGATCAGCGATTAACCGGATATATACCTATGCCTCTACAGAACGTATGTCGTTCAACTCAACTTACGATGTGCAAAGCAAAGGGTGTATGATTTCGTCTCCCAATTTAGCACCTTATGGAAAATATACCGACAGCATGCGTGTTTGTGTGGCTCCGTTTGGCTCTTCAAACCGACTCGACCGGGGTGGCTGGACATTTATCCAGTACGGAAATGCCTATGCGGCAATCAAATGTGTGTCAGGCACTTTTATCTCAAAATCGAGTGGCCGATATCTAACCTGTGCCACGCCTTCCTCTCCGGTTATTGTTGAGGTGGCCGACAAAGCTCTGTTTGCAAGCTATACCGCTTTTCAGGATAAAATATTGGCGTTGCCACTCAGCTACGATGGTAAGGTGGTGACTCATACTTCGATTTACAATGACGAGATAAAACTATTTACCGATAAGACAAGCCTGCCTCAGATAAACGGAAAAGTGGTTGATCTTCGACCCTCTTATGCCTTCGACAGTCCGTTTATCAAGTCGTTGTGGGACAGTGGAATTATCGAAATAGCCAAAAACAAACGAAAACTGGTTCTTGACTTTAATCTGAAGTAATTCATACCGAAAACGGGATAATTTTTCTGTTTCTAAGTTATCTTTGCAATAAGGGATAAGGGTATTATCAGACTTAAGTGTCTGCTATATATCCTTATCTTTTTATTATTAATGATATTTTCTCTCAATCATGATTAAACACACCCTCACTCTGGCTTTTCTCGCATTTTTCCTGTCGGGAATGGCTCAGTTCCGCACCATGATAATTTACAAAAATGGCATCCCGGTTTTCCGGTCACTGGTATCGGATAAAGACTCGGTTGCCTTTTCTGTCAGCGATACCGTGCGCGATATCGAAGGCAATGTTTACCGTACCATTCGTATAGGAAACAAAATCTGGATGATTGACAACCTGCGTACCACCCGTCTCAACGACGGAACGCCCATCGCTCAGGTCACTACGGCCAACATGAAATTCGAAAACGGCTCGTCGGGGGCGTTGCGCAAATCGGCAGCCTTCTGTTGGCACAACAATCTGGAATACAACAAGTCGCAACTCGGTGCTCTCTACAACTGGAATGCTGTTGGGTCGTTCAAATTAGCACCTGCCGGATGGCGTATCTCTACCAAAGAGGATTGGCAGGAGCTGGAGGCTTATCTCGCTTCCAATGGCTTCAACTACGACAGCACCAAAACCACCGATGGCTCTGTGGCAAAAATACTCAAATCAATGGTTTCGCCCTTTAGGTGGGAATCAAACACCACCGTGGGGGCTGTGGGTAATAACACGGTTATCAACAACCGGTCTGGCCTGAACCTAACTTCGTCGGCTTACCGCGACGGCCTCTCATGGGGGACTGTAGGCGTGCATGCCGGCTATTGGACCTATTCTGCCTACGATAGTTTGTACGCCTCTAGTCGTACATTCACAAATGCAGATGCCGGTATCAATCAGACCAAAAAAGATTACAAATACCTCGCTTTTTCGGTGCGCTGCGTCAGAGATGTCACTGCTACACCTACATCCGGCATGCTTTCAGATGTGGTGCTTACCAATTTAAAGAATTCATATGCCACGCGAAGAGATGCTGGTCTCGAGGCTTTGCGTTCTGCCGCTTTGGTGGTTGCGCCTCTCGATTACACATATCAAACATCAACGGGTTGTCCGCTTAGCCGCGAATTTAGTTATTCGCTCACCAATTTTGCATTCAAATCGCTCTGGCTCAATGCCAATGTGGATAAAGCGAACGCCGCATTGGTGCAAAACGCCGATTTTTACCTCGCAAATCCTACTTACCTCAGGGATAGGGATAGTTTTTATTGGTCGGCCGACGAATGGTTGCGTCTGCTCGAGCTTTTTGGCCGTAGCGGTACAAAAACTGCCGGATTGATAACACCGGCTACCGAAACGAAGTTATACGACCTGATGTTGCTTTATCTCAATACATACAAGCCGTATGCTTATCCCGAATACGTAAACAGCAACACATGGGATGTGGATGGTTCCGAAAATCACCACGCCATGCAGTTTTGTACCTTTTGGCATTTCTCAAAATTGTTGATGAATCATCCCGATTATGCCGCGCGTTTAACCAACGAAGGGGTGACACCGGCGCAGATCTATGCAGTCACCACGCCATACATAAAAAGATGGATTGTCGAGCGTGCCAAAAAAGGGCTTTTTGTTGAGATGGCCAACGACGATTACAACTCGGAAACCTTGAAGGGGTTCTACAATTTATATGATTTTTCGCCCGATGCTGAGCTCAAAGAGCTTTCCGGTAAATTGCTGGATCTCTACTGGGCTACCTGGGCACAGGAGGAGATTGATGGTGTGCGCGGCGGTGGAAAATCACGTATCTACAGGGGCAATCAGAGCAACGGATACGACGGTAGTGCCGGTAAACCTTTTTTCTCGAAAATGGCCTACTATTATTTGGGTATTGGTACTGCATATGCGGTCAGCGATGCCGTTTTTACGGCGGTTACCAGCAATTATCGTTTGCCTTTGGTCGTTATGGATATGGCTATCAGCAAATCGGAAATGGGCGATTATGAGCTGAAGGAGAGACCTCTCGGACTTACAGTTACGGGCTTATACAATGGCGCCGGTGGTGCATATAAACTTCGTCAGGATTACGGCGGTATTGTTCGGTATAGCTATTGCACACCCGATTTCATTATGGGGACAACGCATGTAGAGCCCCGGTTATACACCGACTGGACGATGATTAGCAGCCAGAATCGTTGGCAGGGAGTTATTTTCAAAGGCGATCCGTATTGCCGTATTTATCCACAGGCGCAAACCGATTATCGGGCTTACAACCAACACTGGACCGTGCAAAGCAAAGGTTGTATGATTACGCAACAATTGCCGGAGTTAACCTCCAATACCTTTTCAAAATATACCGATACGATGCGCGTCTATTTTAGCCCTCAGGGTCTGAGTGGCAGGCTCGAGCGGGGTGGATGGGTGTTTCACCAAACCTCATCGGCCTATGCTGCCGTGAAGTGTGTGTCCGGCACTTATCACTGGGATACACCCAATGGCCGATGGCTGGTGTGCGACGATCGCTATGCACCGGTGATTATTGAGGTGGGGCAAAAAGCCGATTTCACAAGCTTTACCGCTTTTCAGGATAAAATATTGGCGTTGTCGCTCACTTACGATGGTAAAGTGGTGAAACATAAAACCTTATACAACGAAGACCTGGAGTTTTATACCGATCGAACCAGTTTGCCTAAAATAAACGGTTCGCTTCTGGAGATGAGACCTTCTTATGCTTTCGAAAGTCCGTTTATCAAATCGATGTGGAATAGTGGGGTGGTGGAAATAAGCAAGAATAAACGCAAATTGGTTTTGGATTTTTCACTGAAATAATAAATATTCAGATTTTCCTCATTTTTTTTGTTTTGTATTAGGGGTATTTCCCTCTCTGTGTGTCTTTGTATTTGATTGCTGATTACTTTAAATCTAATTTTTTGATATTATGAAAAAAAGAATCCTCTTTAATTATCGTGCGCGCTTTTTCTTATCTGCCGCATTCATTTTTTCTTTTGCATTTTCTGCTTTTTCCGATCAGGGCGTGAAAATAGCCAATGGCTCGGGTTCGGTTACTGCTTTTACATTTGCAAATGCTCAAAAACTTACTTTTCTCAACGAATCAATGTCCGTTATTGCTTCTACCGGTTCAGTTTCGGGCACATTCAATCTCAGTGCGGTGAGCCTGATTTCGTTCGGTGAGGTTATGTCAAGTTCTGTTCGTGAGAACTTGCAGAATCCTTCGCTCAGGGTATATCCCAATCCTGCCGTTAATTTTATTTCTGTTCAGGGTGTCGATGCCGGATTGGTTTCTGTTTATTCGGTTGTTGGTGCTAAGGTGCTCTCAATGCAGTTGGGCGAAAAGTCTAATCAAATAGATGTGAGTACATTATCACCCGGGGTTTATATCCTCACAGTCAATGGTAAGTCGTTTAAGTTTACTAAAAAATAACGGGGGCCGATAACTTAGTTTGTTTCCCGGTTTTACAAATCTCTTTTTACAATATTGATAAACACAAAAAATATACAAAATGAAAAAGATATTCTTGACTTTCGTCGCTGCTATCACTTTTTGCTCTATGAGCATGGCTCAGTCCAAAACAATGGTTTTATACAAAGGTGGTGTGAAAATGTTCGAACAGCATATCTCTACTATAGATAGTGTCGTTTTCAAAGCAACACCCGATACAATAATGGATATAGAGGGAAATGTGTACCGCACAATTACCTTTACCATCGGAGACAATAAAATGACCTGGATGGTAGATAACCTCAAAACAACAAAACTGAATGATGGTACTCCTATCGATGAGGTGCGCAATGTGAATGCCCGTTATCAGGATGGAACAAGTGCAGGCGATTACAGAATGACACCGGCTTTCTGCTGGCACATGAATCAAAATTACAACAAAAATATTTACGGTGCTTTGTACAATCACCTGGCTATTCAAACCGGTAAACTCGCTCCCAAAGGCTGGCACGTAGCCACAAACACAGAGTGGACCGTACTCGAAAACTGGCTGGCAATGAATGGTGGCAATTACGATGGCTCTATTTCTACCGATGGTCTGGCGACCAAAGTGGCCAAGGCGATGGCTAGTCAAATGACATGGTCTTCTACTTCTACAAACGGTCAGATTGGAAATAATACCAATGCAAATAACTTCTCCGGATTGTCTTTGGTGGCATGCGGATATCGCGATGGTAGCTCATGGGGGCAAGTGGGGGCCAATGGGTTTTACTGGACTGCAACACCGGGTACCACTGTTGGTTCTGCTACGGCTATCGGTACTGCTTATAGCCGAAATATCACATCAAGCTCTGCCGGATTCGATCCTGCTGCTTCGCCTACCGCTACAGGTATCACCAGTCAGATCAAACAAAACGGTATTCAGTTGCTTTTCGGCGTGCGTTGCGTAAAAGATGCAGCACCCTGATGTTTCTTATATAGTTTAAGATTAAGAAAATAGATAGATAGATAGATAGATAGATTAATAAGTGTGTGTAAGAGTGTGTGTGTAGCTCTCAGTGTTTTACCCTGAGAGCTAATTCCCCGGGTAGAAGTGATTTCTGTTTGGGGAATTTTTTTTATACTCTTTCGCTTCCCGATTGTCCGCAACAGATTGACTCTCTTTTTCACGAATCCGTTGATATTATGCCTCTTTTGAATGAAGAAATGTGAATTGATAGTCACTAATTATTAATTTTTAATTGTTAACTTTTAATTAATAATAGTTTTCCCATGAAAAAAATAACACCCTTACTATTCATTTTCCTCTCATTCTGCGCCTTATCGGTTCAGAGCAATACCACCATCTGCCCTGTCAGGGACAACAAAAAAGCAGTCTATACCTTCACCGCCGACGATGGCTTTACCAATGCTGCCGTTTTCTTTAACAACGAATTCAAGCGGCTCGACATCTGCGGCTCCCTGGCCCTGGTGGCCAAATGGATAAACGGCACGCAAACGCCCGCCTCTACTTACGAATTCTGGAACTCAATTCTCGCCGATGGGCGTATTGATGTCATTAATCATTCAAAATCTCACGTCAAGTTTTCCACCATCAGCAGCAACCCCTCCGGCCAGGACTCGCTGTTCAACGAAATCAACGGCAATCAATCCGTTTTCCGAGCCAAATTTCCCGGTCAGGATATCATCACCATGGCCAACCCCGCTGTGGTCAATACCGATGCTGCCGATCTGTTAATCAAGCAGTCGCACTACGCTGCACGCAACGGTAGTAGTGGCTACAATCCACTATCGCCCACCGAAACACAGTGGTTCAAACTCAATATGCTGGCCAACTACTTCGCCTCCAAAAGCCGGGCGGCCTATTCCACCGAAATCAATAAATACATCGATAATGTCATCGCGTCTAAGCAGTGGCTCATTCTCCTCGCGCACGGCATAGGCACCGGCGCCAATGCCATGCAGGATACCGCCTTCACGCGCCACTTCGAATATGTTGCCTCCAAAAAGAGCGACCTCTGGATTGCCCGCTTTGGCGATGTCACCCGCTACTTCCGCGAGAAGCAGAATGCAACGCTCGTCACCACCGACTCCACCGCTGCGCGCATCGCCATCTCGCTCACGCACAACCTCGATGCCCGCATCTTCAATTACCCGCTCACCCTCAAAACCAAAGTGCCGGCCTCATGGACCACCATTACCGTCACTCAGGGCACCACGGTTGTTACTGTCAAACCGGTCATCGAGTCCGGACTCTCTTACGCCATCTACAATGCCCTGCCCAATGCCGGTCCTGTCGTTCTTACACCTCAGCTGCCCAACAGTTTGGCCTCCACATACGCAAAGCCCTTTGTCGCATTCCATTCCGATACTTCCTCCCTCGTTTTTGGCAATCTGCCTCCGGGGGATACATCCGTATCTGTTTACGACGCCAGTGGCCGCACCTTCCACCAACTCACAGTCAGCACCCATTCTCCGGCCATTTCATTCTCCGCATTTCCCAAAGGCATCTATCTCGCCAAATGCCAAACGCCCGGCGGCGATGTATCCGGCTTTAAGTTCTTCAAAAAATAGTTAGAACCATGAAATACCTCATACTCAGTTTGCTTCTTCTGCTCACCACAAGCTTCTCCACCGATCATCACCGCATCACCATATACACCATCGGCGACTCCACCATGGCCAACAAACCCACCGAAAACGATGCGCAGGAGCGCGGTTGGGGCATGATGTTGCCGCAGTTTTTCACCACCGCCGTCCGCATAGAGAATCACGCCAAAAACGGCCGCAGCACCAAAAGCTTCCGCAGCGAAGGGCTCTGGCACAAAGTCATCTCCCGCATCCGCCCCGGCGACTACCTCTTTATCCAGTTTGGCCACAACGACCAGAAGCCCGACACCCTGCTCCACACCGACCCCGGCACCACCTATCGCAGCAACCTCGCCCGCTACATCCGCGAGGCCCGCGCCAAAGGTGCCACACCCGTGCTCTTCACCTCCATCGTCCGCCGCTCGTTCCGCTCCGATGGAACGCTCAAAGACACCCACGGCCAATACCTCACCACCGTCCGCAGCCTCGCCTCAGAGTTGCACGTGCTCTGCATCGACATGAATGCAGCCACTGCCCGCATCGTCCAAACCATGGGCGACGAGCCCTCCAAAAAACTATACATGTGGATACCGCCCGGCACCAATGCCGCCGCGCCCGAAGGCAAAAAAGACGACACCCATCTCAACATCGCCGGAGCCACACTATTTGCCCGAATTGTGGCCGACAGCATTCGCCTCAAAATACCCGCTCTTGCCCCTTACATCGTTCAACCTCAACCCTAATTCATCCGAAAGTCAATTTTTTTCTCTCATATAGTGGCGCAAATAAAAAAAATAATTATCTTTGCACCCGCAAATATTAAGGATGGTCTGGTAGCTCAGCTGGATAGAGCAACGCCCTTCTAAGGCGTGGGTCAAGAGTTCGAATCTCTTCCGGATCACATCGTAAAGCGTAATAATCTGAAATGTAGATTGTTACGCTTTTCTTTTTTTGCCCCTCAGGATCCGCTACTATCCCTCTCGCTGAAGTTACTCCCTCATATCGTCGCTTTCTCAACGCATTCCGGACGCGACCTCCATTTGCACCCGGAATACGCACATTCTCTCCGTAATAATTATACCGACAGAAAAATAGTACCCCCCGGACAATTACCCCCCGTTGACTGTCAATTTTCTATTGACAAAACCCTACCTTTTTCAATAACGTCTTCTTTTACACATCCGTACATCCAGCATTCCACGCTAAATCGGTGTTGCACACATGTACACCTCCAACTTTCAGTCGAATATTAGTGTTGCACACATGTACATCTCCAACTTTCTGCCGAATATTAGTGTTG
>CAZHNZ010000076.1:0-1495 GCA_964534355.1 uncultured Parabacteroides sp. | reverse complement strand
GCACACATGTACATCTCCAACTTTCTGCCGAATATTAGTGTTGCACACATGTACATCTCCAACTTTCAGCCAAATATTAGTGTTGCACACATGTACATCTCCAACTTTCTGCCGAATATTAGTGTTGCACACATGTACACCTCCAACTTTCTGCCGAATATTAGTGTTGCATACATATACACTTCCAACGTTACGTATATAGTTGGTGTTGATGCCGTTATTCAACCAACCCAACGCACAATCCGTGGTATGTTAACGCTATTGAAGGGGTAATTCCGAGTCACCCTGTGATTTTCATGCCTAAAACTGGCTGGTTTATACTTTTTTAAAAAAAAGATTGCTATATTTTGTTGATTAAAAAAAAGATTGCTAATTTTACAGCGGTACTTTCTTTAAATATTTCTGAATGAAATATTTTGAATATTTAAGTTCTGGAATGATTTAGCTATATGTTGAATGATAAAAAAATGGGGTTTGATGAAATTAAGAGTATTTTGCGCTTTTTGTATTAATTTATTTAGTAATTCGGATATGCGCCAAGCTATGGGATGTAATTTTTTTTTTGTTTTCATACCTGGTATTGTCTATGGCTTTTTTGTATATACATGATATTGAATTTATTTTAATTTTAATGTGAGATGGATAGTATGAAATTAGATTTTTACATCAATTTTGATTTTGGATTGAGAGGCGATTACAAAGGCTTATATAAATGGCTTGATAAAAATCGAGCAGAAGAAAGAGGTAATTGTTATGCTTTAATTAAAGGATATCAATTGTCAAGTGAATTTTTCTTTGGTCTTACAGATGTCAAAGAAAAGAATTTAAAATTCATCAAACATATTCAGCAGGAAATAAAGGAATCTGTTGAACTAAGTTCTACAGACAGAATATATTTGACTTTTGCTCTTATAGATTCTAATAAATTAGGTGGTGCTTTTTTGTTTGGAAAAAAACAATCTACACCATGGGAGGGGCACTATTCCGAAAGTGGAGATTGTGAATTAGATTTTGGATTGTGATAATGAAAACTTTAATTATTGATACATGTTTTTGGATTGCTCTCTATGATCCCGAGAATAACCTTGATAGACAGGATGAGGTTGAAGTAATTATTGATTGTGTCAGTGGTTATCAGGTGCTGATACCTTTTCCTACTTTATATGAGTTTTTAAATTCAAAATTTTCCAGAAGAGGTCACTCTATTCAGTTAAAATTGGAATTATCAAAGCCCAATATTATTATGATAGACGATACGGCATATAAAGAAAGAGCGTTAAGCAAGTTTTTTGAAAAGACTCAATACAAAAAACGCGAAGATGTTAGTCTGGTAGATGAGATTATTAAAGAAATGATAGATGATGTGTATTTGAAAACAGACTTCTTAATTACATTTGATACTGCACTGCGAAATTATGCTTTGTCTAGAAATGTAAGTTCGATGTAATCAGTAATTTTGTTTCGCCAAATTTTCGCAAATAAAAATCGCCAGAAA
>CAZHNZ010000075.1:0-20468 GCA_964534355.1 uncultured Parabacteroides sp. | reverse complement strand
TTTCTGGCGATTTTTATTTGCGAAAATTTGGCGAAACAAAATTACTGATTACAACAATATAGCTTTTTTACTTCAAGCAGAGAAGAAAAAGTAAATTTTGAGTGTCACCCATCCAATAAAGTCAGAAAACACAATGAACACAAATTCTACCAACCAATACTCAAGGTAAAACAAAAGTGCAATCACTTTACACAAGTAATTATATAATTTTATTCAAATTCTTTTCCTGTTCATCTATTTGATTCTGAAAACGCGGACTCATAAAAACAAACGATAAACACATATAAGTTATTATACTTACCGGCATCTGACCCAACACGGGATTACCATACGAAGCACCAACTACACCTATATAACCACACAGGATACCCGTAATTTTATAATAAAGCTCACGGTCACGGATCCTCGTCATTAAAATATATCCACCACGAAACAAGCAAAAAAATAAAATAAACAAATGTAATTTTAATCCGACTTCTCCAAACTCCACCCAAATTGCAACAAACCAAGAATCTGTAGGTATTTGAGAAACAAATAAATAGGGCGTATATCTTGCTCCAAAAGCACCTGTTGTTCCAATTCCACAACCAAAAGGACGAGTGGCCATATATGTTTTTAATTTTGCCTGATTCGCATGTCTGGTCTTCAGAGAAGCATCATTAGTATCAAAAGATGATCGCATACGTCTAATCTGGGCATTCCCATTACCGATCATTGTAAAATTAAAAAACACGAACACCAGAAAAAGAAATACAGTACCAGCCATTACCAACTTCCAGTTCTTTATAAGAATAAGAAATGTAAAAAAACCAGCAGCAGGCACTGCCATTGCTCCTCTGGTTCCGGAAATAAACATCCCATATATACCCAGAAATGAAACAATAAAATAATACACTTTCTTCTTAAGATCCGGCTGCCCCATTGCGAGAATAGCAAATGCAACACCACTTTGCCCCATCGAAACACCGAACTGACCCGCATCTGTAAAAAAAGAGAAAACCCTCAGACCAGACCAAATAATATGAGTCAAAGCCCCTCCCCTATCCAACCAAGCCTGCTCTGCATAGTCCATTCCGATATACAATTGCTGCATTCCCTTTAATGCACCTAAGATTGTAAATATAGACCAAAGCTTTAGTAATAAATTAAAGTCTTTGTACTTATCAAACACAACAAAAGTAAGCGGAATAGTCATAAAAAAATACAACGCTAATCCCCTCATACCATAAACCCAGGCGATTCTACTTTGTACCTCAGGATTTATCAACTGAAAAAGTGCATACATGTACCAGATTAGGGCAATAAGAGATAACTCATTTCTCATACGAGAGAAACCAACATCACCCTTATAACTTTTAAAGAATAGTCCAAGATAAGTCAGAAACAACAGACCATCAACCCCTAATCCTAACTGACCAGGGACATAACGGGTAAGCCCCATTGCAAAATAATTGTAATAAAAAAGAGTTATCAATGCAAACCGAGGATTCATAAAAAGAAAGGTAACAAACAATAACCCCACCGGTAATCCTGCCAAAACAATTCCAATAGAAGCATCAGACTTCTTCAGCATAAAGACATATACGGTAATCAAAAAGAACAGAATTAACTTCACGTAAACCCTGTCCCAAAGCTGATTCGTTTTTCCATTCAATAAATTACTCATATTTTTGAGTAGTTTTCAACCCTGATAATACCATTGCTGACTATTTTTATCAAATTAGAACTTATCTTTCGCTGACAATTCAAGACTTATCAACCGTTTAAACAACAATCTTATTTTACTTCTCTTGATTGGTAAATTAGCCCATTGAGATTGTAATACCTCTATAGATACACCATTTAGCAATAGAATAGGTTCTACACCCGTTTTTTCGATTAATAAACTTTTAATTCTGGTGTCCACAGAATTCCAGGCTCTGTTTGCTCTACAAACCAATATATTCAAATTCTTATCATTTACATCAATTACATCATCAAATTTATCACATAATGCAGGTATCTCCTTAAACGTAATCTTATCTTTAAGCGAAAGATTATTTTCGGAATCAAGCTTTTCAAGAGAAGCTTCCAACCTTTCCTTTACAAAGCTCTTACCCTCCTGATTATAGATACTTAGTAGGTTTACCTGAATGGAAGTAACTCCGGATTTAATTTGTCGAAGTAACTCCAAAACAAGATATCCGGATGCAACATCATCCAGATTTTGAATACGTGATTTCTTCTTTTTGGCAGATATAAGCGGATATAGCATTCCAACCTTTAAACCAGAGAAACGTTCAGCCCGGGTAACATTGCTCATTGTATGATCAATAAATTCAATGACAATAACCAAAACCATCAACAACAGAAAAAGAGCAATAAAAGCAATTGCAGCCCGTAATGAGCTTTTATTGGGCAAAAAACCAAGCGGATAGGTAGGAGGGTCCAGCAAAGAAATTGATCCTGCAGACATTTTGGCACTCTGATCTTTTAATCTTGCGGAATGTAATCCTCGTAAAACAGTTAAATATTGCTGTTCAGTGGTACCAATTTCCCTCTCCTGCCTGTTAACATTTGCACCCAGAGGGGCATATTGATCGAATAGGGAATTAATCATTTTCGCCCTTTTCTCGACTATTGGCATTTGAGCCTTTGCCTGATCATAAGCTATTACATTATTCAACCATTCCGAGATTATACTCTCAATAGAAATTCCCTCTTCTGTATTTTTTACAAGACTTAGAGAATCTACCACCGTTTTCATCTGACGCCTTAGCGAGTTAAGCTGTTTTGTAAAGGTCTCATTATAACGGGCAGTATCCATGGTATAAAAAGATCTTGCACTATGCTCAAAGGCGATTTTACCAACCTGATTTCTTAGAGATAATATCTGGTCGTTTTTCAACATTAATCTATTTTGAACACCCATCTTTTTTTCCAGTTCAACAATAGCTTTATTTGCTGCTTCTGAAGCCATCTCCAGTCCATCTATCCTATCTTCAAGTCCAAATTTCTGGGATACAATTAACTTACTTTGCTCATCATAATTGATTATCTGGTTTTCTTTACTATATTGCACCAGCTTATCCTCCAAGCCGCCAAGTTCACCTTTAAGCGTATCCATTTGCTGTTCAAAATACCTAACAACATCATCTGACTGATCTGCTTTTAAAGCCTGAAAATTTTTCTTTGTTTCTTCATATACCAACAGCAATGAACGATAACACATTCCCGGATCATTAGCCACATAGGTAACCTCGACAAGATCACTGGTATTGATTCTTTTTACAGACAATGCATAGAGAGAGCTTACACAAAAATTTGTTCCGGATCGATTAATCAGATTATAAATAAAGTTATCCTCATTCTTTTTCATGTAGTCGTAACACTTTTTATAGGTATCGGACTCCGATTTTTTATTAATCAACTTCTTCACATCCGGTGGAACAGAGGCTACCAAATAGTCATAATTGGTTTTAGTAATCCACTTACTATCTTTTTCGCCATACATCATACAACCACAAAAAAGCCGCAAACCCACATTTTCCAGTGTTTTTTGCGACTTCATTACGTTTAATAAGTTGTCATACGCAATCAGAGCCTGAGAATAATCAACGCTGGACTCTTCCTGATCAAGACTTACACCTGAAGTAAGCCCGGTGTATAATATCATGACAGAATTATATTCTCTCGGTTTTTTATTGGTATCCATAAATATATAAACAGCAGCAACTATGGGGATAACCAATAACCACATCCATCTTTTTAACAGCAATCTGATAAAATAACTAAAACTCATTTTTGTGGTTTTTTTGTATTAGAATATGTCAGAAAATTTATACCTGATAGCTGCTCAAAATAGTGTAAACCAACCCGACAGCTTCTTTTTAATGTTTCGTTGGTTGCCACAATACCATTATACGCCATACGGGCTGAAATGAGTTCCGGCAAATCAATCCGGTTAAGCTTAAATTGCTTCTCCTGCATCATTATTTGTATATTACTCATTTCCAAAACAATACTGTTTGCTTTGTAGGCTGCTAAATCATTTTCAAGTTGAGTGTATTGTTCGAACAACTTAAAACGTAACTCCTGCGCAAACACATCCATTTCGTATTGTGCCTGAGTAACTTTTACTTTTGCAATTTTCACTTTGGATTTATAAGTCAAAATCGCCCCCAATGTAAATCCCAACCCAACTCCACCACCATACGTACTGGTTGTTGAATTGGAAAAAGAAGAAACAGTTCCACCTGTCGGAAGCTCTGTAACGCCTAATGCGCCTCCTTTTCCATAATTGAAGTTTGTACTTAATGAAATATAATTCATCCATTCTTTTTTAACAATCCCCAAATTATAAAGCGCTTCCAGCTTTGTCTCCTGAAGTTTTAATTTTTGGGGTGAATGACTCATGACAGAATCATATACAACTTTGAATGAAGGTAATTCAGGAAAAATATAATTGCTAGAACGATATAAGGAATCAATACTTTCATCCTGAGCAAAAAGAGAATTTCCTATTGGAAAAACTATCATATAAAACAAGAGAAAATATTTATTTGTCCAAATAGAACTAATACAAATCATCTTACGCATTCAAACATCTATTATATATTAATTTACTAGACATCTTCTTTCTGCACCATAGCCGGAATTGTCTTGAGGATAATCATAATATCCCCCCAGAAAGTATAGTGTTTGGCATACTTCACATCCAGTTGCTTTCTTTCTTCCGGAGACATAGTCGAATTTTTACCTCTTTTCTCTACCTGCCACAAGCCAGTTAAACCAGCAGGTGCTAAAAACCGCTCGAGACTATCATCTGTTGTCAACAGCTCTGCTTCGTATAATGGCAGTGGTCGATTCCCCACAACACTCATTTCTCCCTTTAGAATATTAAATAACTGAGGTAATTCATCTATACTATATTTTCGAATAAACTTACCAACTCTGGTAACACGTGGATCATTCTGAAGTTTAACAAAAGCTTTTGACTTTACATTTCGTCTTTCCTGCAGGTATGTTGCTTCATCAACAGTACTATCATCAGAATACAACACAGCATTACTGACAACTTCCTCTTTCAAATAAACATGTTCTGAATCACCTTTGTCTACCACATATTGATTAAGATTGGACAACTCTTTGAGTCGTTTATCGGCATCAGAATACATTGATCTGAATTTGTAAAAACCAAATACATTGTAACCTGTTCCTACCCGTTTTGATTTATAAACGACCCGTCCTCTACTTTCGACAAGAATGGCTAAAGGAACCAAAATCCATATCGGCAAAAGGCACAATATAACGATCGATACAAAACAAATATCAAAAACACGTTTCCAAAGAGGCATTTTATAGACATAAGGATCTGAAATTGGTTCTTTAGCTTTTTTAGCAAATAGCTCGATATGCTTACGCATAAAATCAATACGACAAGATACAACTTCAAGTTCTGCAGTTGGATCAACAATATCATTAAGCCCGAAGGTCATATAATTTCGCCCCTCTTCAAGAGTCACCTGATCCTTAAGTAAAATAAGGAAGCAAGAATCAGGAACCTGTTTTCGAATGTGCCATATCCAATGCCGATCACTTTCCGGATCCTGAGGCTCAATATACACAAAAGACAGATTACTTATTTCAGGTATTTTAAGAATTGCCTGAACAGGATTTTCTACAGATATAAACTGACAATCGCCGGATAATTCGCGAATTACGTCAATCCAATCTTTTCGTTTGCATATGCAAACTACGCTTTGTCTGGTTTCTTGATCCATTTCTTAATTCTTACTTTGAGTTCTTCCGGATTAAATGGCTTAAGGATAAAGTCTGATGCACCCATTTCCAACAGTTTTATTTGTTCTGCGCTATTCTCGATACTCGATAAAACAAAAACCGGAATATTTCGAAACAAAACGCTGGATTTAAGCTGGTTTAAGAATTCAAAACCATTTACTTCGGGCATATTGATATCCGTGATAATTAAATCGGGTAAATTCCCACTTTGTAAATGGGCTAAAGCACTGATTACATTATCAAAAAAAATGGTATCATAACTTCCTTTCAGATACATACTGATGACTTTGGCAATCTCGGGTCTGTCATCAACCAACATAATCAACTGATTCATAAAATATCTTCTATTGAAGTTTAAGAATTATAAATTTACAATATTAATTTGACAAAACAGACCAAATATATTCTTCCAACCGGTTGCTATTTTGCTCTTATTCTAAATCCGTGTTAAATATAGATGTTTTTTATTGTTTACACAAACTTCTGTCCCAATTTTTATTTTTGGGGACAAATTTAATACTTTTCTTTTGTATAATTCAGACTAATCATTAAAAATATGCCATTTTGCAATGACGAAACAATTGTACGGGCCATAAAACAGAAATAATCGGATACACATTTATAAAGATGGGGAAAAAGCATTTCTTCTTCCCCATTTTTATGATATTCGAAGGCCACAAAGCTATTTGTAAATCAATGTTTGGTCTGCGTTAGCAACTGTATTCTGATACCATGCAGGAAATAGCGTACCACCGCTTGTCACCCATTTACCAAAGTTATAAAAAACCTTATCTATTGATTTTTGCTCTATCGGATATTCAAACAGAACCGGTATATGCAAGGCCCAGGGATAAGACTGGTTTGCGACATAAAATCTATTGGATGAAAAACTTGTTAAATCTATACCGGTGCCCAATTTTTTCATATCGACTAAATCCGTCGGTTTTTTTCCCGGTAAATGTACCTCTTTGCCTCTTTCTTTATTGACTACAATAAATGGATTATATGGTGCAGCGCCAAGAGTAGATAAGTCTATAGCCGATTTGAATGTAACATTGACCGGCACTGTCACCGACGGGTATTTTGTAGCGCCAGGTTGTGTATTGACAATTGCAGCTCCGTTAAATAACGAACTTAAATCATCAACCACAGGTATTACCGCCCAGGTTTGATTAGACTCTACTCCATTTGTCCCCAGACTAAAGAAACCGGCAGTGAGGCGGGAACCGGATACAGACTCTACATTGGATGGCGAGGTGTTAAATTGAACGGCAAATGCATTGCGATAAGAAGCACCAGCTGCTCTGAAGCGGTAGTTCGTATTAACATCAACCACAAGACCACTGGCATTTTTTACAATAGTTGTATTGTAATCTACAACGACATCATTAAAATCATAATCTCCTCTACTGGGCCACATATCTTCGTAAGCGAGCGATCCCCAGGTGTTTTGAGCCGGATAATAGGATCTGAAGGCTCTTTTAGGATCAGCCGGAAATTCATCATTCACATCGATTACACCGTCTTTGTCTGTATCGACAGCTTCTACAATTTTATTCAACCGATCTGTTTTAATGGCTTCAATTGGATTGGCAGTGGCATAAAATAAGGCATCATTAAAATCCTCATCACCGATAGTTTGAGTTAAACTACGTTGCATATCCTCAAATCCGATCAGCATTTTATCTTCGGAATCATCAAACAGAATAACACATTGTTGTGTCTTTGATTCATTAAGTGGTACTATAGAATACAGAGGAGGAAAACCTGTTGCTACAGAAACCTTTCCAATATTGTTTACATTGGTAAAACCCTTTGGAATCAGAAACCAGCTTATTGTATAATTCGCAGGGAAAACATCTGTCCAAATCTGTTTTGCTTCATCGTAAAATTTAAGTTTTACCTTATCGCCTTCTACCAAACCTCCACCTGATCCGGAAAGAGAAGAATTAGGAAAAATAACAAATCTACGTGAAACCTGTGCAATAGACTGAGGAACAGTATTGGTGGGATAATAGAAATATCCGAGCGAATTGAGATATCCGGCACCTTCTGTCACAAAAGTAAGCCACACCTCACAATCGGCTATAAGCTCAATATTAGCCTTAGAGGCATCTGCCAAAAATGCTTTATTTACACTGGATGGCAGACGAACCTTTTCGGGTAATGATGTTGCAATATTATCTTTAAATTGTTTAGATATTATATCCCGGGTTGCTTCGCGATAGGCGGGTATACCCAGTCTGTCAAATGTTCCCAGACTTGAAACATTTTCAAACAACAACTGAGGTGAAAACTCGGCTACCGATTTCATCTGATTTCCGGCATGACCGGCAGGATATATGGTTTGAGTTATAGCTTTACTATTAGCATCAAGAATCAGAGGAGATGGATAACCCGGATAAGAAGAAACAAGATAGATTTGAGACACATGTCCCGGTACTTCAAGCTGTGTAGCAACATTCCCGTTGTAATCTGTCATAAATGAAGAGATTTTATCTACCTGATCCGAAATATTACCATTTTCATCCACCGGATTGCTGTAATAAGCTGTCCATACCACACCACTGACCACTTTGTCCTGAAAGTCTTTGACTGTTAAACTAAGGTCAAGAGAATGCGTCGTCTCAAAATTAAAATTGAGAGGAACTACTATTTTCTCTTCTGCAGGAGTTGCCGATGTCTCCTCCTTTTGACAAGAAGATAAGTTTATGAAAAGAGAGATTGCCAGGGTAGGCCAAAACAATTTGTTGTTTTTCAGAGCCAGAATACAGGATTGTACGGAACTTTTCATAGCATTGGGTTTTAGAAGTTATAGCTTATCGATAATAATCAATCATTACAAATCAGTCGTTTTTATCAAAATTAAAATTCGTATAAATACAAATATAGAATAAAAAACAAAAAAATGTTCCGTATTAATTGAAATATTTTGAATAAAATAAAAAATGCAAGAGAATGCTGTCAGACAACATAATTTCGCCAACAAGAGAGTTAATTTCAGACTGATTAATTTGATTAATAATAGCTGTAAATGAGCGGAACAGAGCTGATTTTCTGAAAAAAGATTACTTTTGCAATACAATTAAAAACAAAGCACAAAAATCAGGGAAATCTATGAAACTACGATCCGTTTTCGAAAGTACACAGAGTGCCAGCCGCACTATTAATCTGCTTACAGATAATCAAATAAACGAAATACTATTGGCACTGGCCGATGCCACGGTAGCAAATACAGAAACGATACTTGCCGCAAACGCCAAAGATCTGGCCCGGATGGATGCCGGCGACCCGAAATACGACCGGCTGATGCTTACGGCCAAACGACTCGAAGATATAGCGTCTGATATCCGTAATGTGGCCTCACTGCCTTCGCCCCTGGGCAGAGTATTAAGCGAAAATACCCGCCCGAATGGGATGAAAATAAGCAAAGTTTCGGTTCCATTTGGTGTGATTGGTATTATTTACGAGGCACGTCCGAATGTGAGTTTCGATGTTTTCTCACTTTGCCTGAAATCGGGCAACGCCTGCATACTCAAAGGGGGAACAGATGCGCACGACTCAAACACGGCCATTGTATCCATCATTCGTCAGGTTCTTGCAGATAAGGGTGTAAACCAAGAGATTGTGACCCTTCTGCCACCCGATCGTGAAGCCACAACTGAGCTATTGCAGGCTGTGGGGTACGTCGATCTGATTATTCCACGCGGAAGTCAGGGGCTGATAAACTATGTGAGAGACAATGCACGGATACCCGTTATCGAAACGGGCGCAGGGATTTGCCATACCTATTTCGATGAATTTGGCGATGCAGAGAAAGGGGCGGCAATCATTAATAACGCCAAAACCCGTCGGGTGAGCGTATGCAATGCACTGGACTGTGTGCTGATTCACAAAAGCAGAGTAAATGATTTACCTGCCTTGTGCAAACAACTGGCTGAGAGCAATGTATTGATTTATGCAGATGAAACTTCATTGTCTGCCCTGAAAGATAATTATCCGGACAATTTGCTGGAACCGGCAACCGAAGAGAGCTTTGGTACAGAGTTTTTATCCTATAAGATGTCCGTAAAAGCAGTATCAAGCCTTACCGAAGCCATAGACCACATTACACTTCACTCATCGAAACACAGTGAAACCATTGTGAGCGAAAACGAAGATAACATCCGCTATTTCGAAAAAATGGTAGATGCGGCCTGTGTCTATTCCAATGTATCTACAGCGTTTACTGACGGGGCACAATTCGGACTTGGTGCCGAAATTGGCATCAGTACACAGAAACTACATGCCCGGGGCCCGATGGCACTGGAAGAGCTCAATAGCTACAAATACATCATCCGTGGTGAAGGACAAATCAGAAAATAGGCAAATATGGCAATCAGTTTTTATACCGAAGAGGTAAAGATGCCACCCATCCGAAAGAAAGAGGTGACAGAATGGATTAAGAAAGTGGCAGATTTGCACGGCAAAAAGACAGGCGATGTGAGCTTTATCTTCTGCAATGACGAGAAGATTCTGGAAGTGAATAATCAGTATCTGAAACACGATTATTACACAGATATTATCACATTTGACTACACGCAGGGAAACAAGATTTCAGGTGATCTGTTTATCAGTCTGGACACAGTGAAAAGCAATTCTGAGCAATTTGAGACAGTTTATTTGCAGGAGCTGCACCGCATTATCATACATGGTGTTTTGCACCTGTGCGGACAGGAGGACAAAACCGATGACGCACGTGCAGAAATGACAAAACTGGAAGATGAGGCGTTGGCTCTGATAACGATTGACTAAGTTTAAAACAGAAATAAGAAAGTCGTTTTTTCTATATAAATTGAACTAAAAAACAGGCAACAAACAAAGAAAGGGTTGTACTTTTGCGAACAGCAAAATGTATAACCCTTTTATTATGTCACGCAAAAACATACGCCTTCATCTAACTCATGCCGCACTAGGCACACTGGCCTGTAGCTCTCTGGCTGCTGCAAACGACGGAGCCAAACCCAATATTATCTTTATTATTGCCGATGATATGGGGTATGGCGATCCTTCCTGTTACGGCAACCGTGTAATTAAAACCCCGAATATTGATCAACTGGCCTCTGAAGGCGTACGCTTCACTCAGGCATACGCCGGCTCGGCGGTGAGTTCTCCATCGCGTTGCGCACTGCTTACCGGAAAACACAGCGGACACGGACGCATCAGGGACAACTTCTGCAAGGCAGGTGGCATGGAAGGACTCAAAAACAAACAAATAATACGCCGCAACAACCTGCTGGCCACCGATACCACTCTGGCTTTGATATTGAAAAATGCGGGTTATCGTACGGCATTGATCAACAAATGGCATCAGGATGGATTTAATCCCGAAGCTACTCCACTGAACCGTGGATTTGACGAGTTTAAAGGCTGGCTTGTCAGCTCACCGGAGTCAAATCTCCCCTATTATTATCCCTCGAAACGGTTCGACAACACTAATTTGGTAGAGATTAAAGCCAACCAAAACGGCGTTCAGGGAAGACATTGCAACGATATTTCGACAGACGAGTCTATTGAGTTTATAACCCGAAATCAGAACAAACCGTTCTTCCTGTATCTGGCATACGACTCTCCACACGAACCCTACATCATAAAAGAGAGGGGTGAATATGAAAATATGCCTCTGAGTGAGTCTGCCAAAACATACGCAGCACTGGTTACCTCTCTTGACAAAAATGTGGGCAGAGTACTCAACTGCCTTCGCAAACTTAAACTGGATAAAAACAGTATCGTGATATTTGTCTCTGACAATGGCGGTGCAGTGATGGCTCCGCACAGCGAACTGAATTGCAATGGTGGATTACGTGGATTGAAAGGCAACTTTTACGAAGGCGGCATTCGTGTGCCAATGATAGCGAAATGGCCGACCCATTTCAAAGCCGGAATGACGAGTAATCAACTCACTTATTTTCCGGATATAATGCCAACAATAGCCTCGTTTACGGGGGCTCAAACACCATCGGGCATGGATGGTATTAGTCTGAAACCCCACCTGACCGGACAGAAAAGCAGCGATAACAACCGTTATCTGTATTGGGAATTCCCTTACTCTACCCAGGCTGCCCGACACGGCGACTGGAAGATTATTCGTCCGGCCAAAAGCACGACCTACGAGCTGTATAACCTGAAAGAGGATCCTTATGAGACAAAAGATGTATCGGCTCAACATCCTGAAATTGTAGCAGACTTTATGAAATATCTGTCTGCTGCACGTACGGATTCGGAAAACTGGCCTGCACCAGTTAAAGGAAAGTAATGGATATTTGATTAAAACTTACAACGTAATTATCTTATACAATACCGTATGTTCTGATATCAATGGCTTCTGATAAGAGAAAAACAGCGTCCCGTTGCACGGCGAAACAATATTGCACAAAGTCTCTCCCGTGTATGGATCCAATATTTTTGCCAGCAAATCGCCCTCCTTTATTTCGTCGTTGGCCCGGCTCATATTATACAATATGCCTCCACAGGTGGCCTTCACGGTCACCTGATGATCATCCGATATCACCGACGAGTTGTATCCGCTGTGGCAGTTGTATTCAATGATATCCATTTTGCTCAAAAAACGAAGTACAGAAAGCCAGGCTATTTTGGCCGATGGCTTGTGTATTGTATCTGTTGTGCCCGAGTAAATCGAAAATGCCTGCGTATTGAAAATCTGCAAATTGTAATTAAGTAATGCCGTATCATAAGGCTTAGGCTCTCTCACCATCACGTAGGGCATGCCAAAATAGCCTGCCAGCTCAGTATCCTGATACCCGGTATTCATCATTCGCACATGCGGAATAAACTCCCCCGGCAAGTAAAAACTCGCCAACTGAATGCCGTATTTGTATTTTCGCACCTCCTCAAATACAGCATACGCAATGCGCTGCGTGGTTTCGCCCTTGTCGTATCCGGGAAACATGCGGTTGATGTCTGTATTGTCCATCGCCCAAAACCGCTTATTGATGTTCATCGAAAAGTGGTTGACAGACGGTATCACCAATATCTCGTGCCCGGGCTTTATACCGCCACGCGCCTCAATCTCTATCAGATTTTTGACTATTTGCGAGCAAATAAACTGCTGCTGAACCTCATCTCCCCGTATAGAACCGACTATGGCCACACTCTTCTCTCCCTTTCCAAAGCGAAAGCCCTGCACCTGAAACTCATCGCGATAGGGCGATTTCAATCTGAATATAATTTCTCTCTCCATGCCCTATACTTTTTTCTGACTAAATATTCGTGCTATTAATGATCCCTCATACACAATGGGATACGAGCGCAGGGTGAATACCACCCCATCTACCGGCGAAACCACATTGTGCAACACTGTTCCCTGCAACGGATCTACAATCTGACAAAGCAAATCTCCCTCCATCACACACATCGAATGCGAAACAGCAGGTATAATTACACCCGAAGCCTCGGCATTCAGAAAATGGACTTCGCCATCGGTCGAAAGCATCGGTTTCGATATCGTATCCCCGACTTCACCATCCCACATGCCCAAATGGCTGAGCAAATTAAAAATACCGGCTACCAGGCGGTCGCCATATTCGCGGGTAATGCGCATTCCCACCCCCATCTCTACCACCAGCGTTTTGGTATTGAGCACATTGAGCGAATGGGCCAGGGTGGCTTCAAGCACCGTTGCTGCATCGTGCACCCAGATAAAATCGGTGTTCAACATTCTTGCATACGGCACAAGCACCGGCGCCATATCCACATTGATACGTACCTGTGGCATTTCCCGCAAAAAAATATTGCTCGAATGGATATCAATAACAATATCGGCCCCCTGCAAATCGTCCATGATGCGCGAAGCCATGTACTCAATCAGATGTCCGTGCCCGTCACCGGGAAATATGCGGTTCATATCGAGGTCGAATGCCGGAAAACCGCGTTTCACCGAGTCCACACCCAACGGATTGAGCGCCGGATATATCTCCACACTGCCCGACAACTGCCCGATATGCTCCTGCAAAAGCCGGTTTAGCTCGTAGCAAACATATTGACCTTCCAGCTCATCGCCGTGCGTACCCGTCACTATGCATACCCGTTTATTACCTGTTGCTCCACTAATTATTTTCTTTCGTACCAGCAGCTTCTCGTAAACCGGAAGCGACTCCGAAATAATGGTTTTTATCATTGATCTACTCCTTCTACACTTAAATGAATGTCAAATGTCTGCTGAGCTGCACCGGTGAAAACACCCCGCTCAATCGGGCAATCGGCATAATCCCGTCCATTGGCCAGCTTGATGTATCCTTCGTCGAAAAAACGGTTGTGCGTAGGGTCAAATGGCAGCCAAATTCCACCTTCGAAAAACTCCACCCATGCATGCGTGTAATTTTCTCCTTCCATAAAACCGGCCACATACCGTGTGGCAATACCCGCTCTGCGACACAGGGCTATCATGATATGGGCATAATCCTGACAAACGCCGCGCCCCAGTGCGAGTGCACCGGCAGCAGTTGTGGAAATATTGGTAGACCCCGATACATACGTAAACGTTTCGTTCAATCTGTTCCCGATACGGCCCACTTTTTCGGCCACAGCATCCGCTGTGTGCAATTCGACAGACTGAAACAACTCCTCCACCTGCCCACTCGACCGGGTATAATCCGACGGATAGAGAAAAACCGGATTTAACTCCTCACAAATCCGGTAACTTTCGAGCGAAATCTCTCCCTCAGAACAGAAAGAAAAAGAGCTGTGTGGCTCGCTGATATGTCCCGCGTGCAGGATATTTCCAAACGAGTCTTCACCCACGCTCAGCTCTGTTGCCGGCGAAATATGGCATTGCTCACTGATAATTTTCTGAAACGGAAGGTGCTGCGGCGTACACCGCAACAAAAAAGAGTGAGAGCGTACCTCTTCACTAAACTCAAACGTGGTCGAAAATTTATACCGTATTTTTCTCATTTGTTTTCTGTTACGCGCTATACAACCGATTGACCACACCCAGCGCCTCCGATGCCTCGTAGCTCTTTTCGGTCATCTGAATCATTATTTTTCTCAGCAACTCACCGTTAAAGATACTCTTTTCCCTCGATATCTGATCGCTCAAAGGAAGAAAAAGTTGATTTATCCGCTCCTGCGGATAACCAAATCGAATATACAAATCTATTCTCTCTATAAAGCGACCGGCTTTGAGCACACTGCGCATCGACGAATTGGCCACCCGAACATCTACGGAACCCCAGAATGCCAGCAGAAAATCTGTCAGGTATTGCAGGTCACCCATATCATCGCGCTTTTCGGCACTCAGTTTAAAATGACAAATTGCCAGCTGAATATACGACAAAGTCTCGCTCGTAATCTCTTCACGCAGCACAATGGCATTGTCGTTGGCCGAAACCAGCATATTGAGCATCGAATCGGGGTTATCTTTGTCGTACAGATAGCGATACATAAAATCTTCGGCCGATTCATACCGGTTTGTAATGCCCATTTTGAAGCAAAACTCCTCGTAAGCCTGCTCATTCTCATCAATCATCATATCGTGGTATTTTCGCAAAAAATGTAGCGAAATATAAGCACGTTCTGCATATCTGCCCAGCCACATCAGGCGGTCTGCTTTGTCTTTGGATAAGGTATCCATATTGGCCTCTGTTGTTTCAATCATGTATTCCATACTGTTATTCTTTCAAAATGTTTATATTTTTGTTGACTGATAATTAACCTGTTACTTTCTCAACACCCATGTATCTTTAAATCCTCCACCCTGCGATGAATTCACTATAAACGAAGTCGGATTGCGCGAAAAGCGGGTCAATCCACTTTTCCACACCTTTGTTTCGCCCTCGCTCAGCACAAAAGCGCGCAGGTCGGCTTTGCGAAAAAGTTTATCGCTTCCTTCTACTATCTCCAGATCTTTAAAATCGATAACCTCCTGTGCAATCCACCTCCTCGGCTCTGTCTCTATCAGATGGCGAATATGGGCCAACTGCTCCGCATCCATATCGCGACCAAACAAAACACCATATCCTCCGGCCTCAGCCACATCCTTTATTACCAAAGTTTTCAGATGTTCCAGTATGTATTTTTTGTCGTAATCGAAATAGGGCAGATAGGTGGGCGCATTCTGCAAAATGGGTTTCTCACCCAGGTAATACTCTATCATTTTGGGTACAAAATAATAGATACCCTTGTCATCGGCCACACCGTTGCCCAACGCATTGGCCACCGCTACATTCCCTTTGGCATAGGCGCGCATCAGGTTGGGCACCCCCAGCAGAGATGAGCTATCGAAGGCCAGAGGATC
Source organism: uncultured Parabacteroides sp. (assembly GCA_964534355.1). Lineage (GTDB taxonomy): Bacteria > Bacteroidota > Bacteroidia > Bacteroidales > UBA7332 > CAXXIC01. The sequence continues at coordinate 4,393 of CAZHNZ010000075.1, read as the reverse complement.
GAGAAACTCATCCGAAATACGGCGGTAAATAACACCAACACGCTTTTTCTTGCCAAACAATCCCTTGTAATAAACGTAATCATTTTCCACAATCAAATCGCCGGGAAAAGCCAGCACCATACCACACTTCTCGGCCAGATAAGAGTGCTCGAAAAATGCCGAATTGTACCGCCCGGGGGTCAATATGACCGAAAGCCCATCTTCGTCGTTCACATAATCCATTGTTTTACGCAGCATTGCCGGATAAGATCGGTTATCGGCAATCATATTCTCCTTGAATGTACCGGGCGAAACCTTGCGGGTAATGGTGCGCGCAATCATCGGATACGATGCGCCGGACGGAATACGCAAATTGTCTTCCAAGATGTACCACGAATCGTCTTTGGCCTGCACCAGATCGATGCCCGAGATGTGGGAATAGACCTTATTTTTAGGCATAATATTCTCACATTGGGCCAAATACCCTTTCGATGAATAGACAAACTCCTGCGGAATAATGCCATTTTTGATAATCTGCTTTTTGTGGTAAATATCCTGCAAAAAGATATTCAGCGCATTTACACGCTGTATAAGCCCTTTTTCCATCACGCTCCATTCTGCATGGTTTATCACCCGGGGTATCGGGTCGAACGGAAACAATTGCTCGTTGAATACCCCGTTCTGATAAAGGCCAAAGCGTACCCCGAAACGCTCCATCCATTTGTTGACGGCATCCTGTTGTTCTACTAATGAATACATCCTGCTTTCGTATTAGTTGATTTTCTATTTGATATATATTTTCTCAAATAATGTATTTATGTCAATAATTAAAGTTATATCACATCAATATATCGCAAATATACTGTTTTATCTTTACAATATGATATTATACTACATATATGTAAGACATTTAACTATAATTATACATAAACATCTGTCAGAATGACATCCACAAACAAAAAAAGCGTGCAATTTGTCGGTTGCACCCAACAATTGCACGCTTTCTGTTTAAGGACAAAGAGTAAAAACTACTCTACCGGCACATACACCGACTCCGAACTGCGTTTTTTGTCTGCCGAACGGACGAAAAGAAAGAGATAAACGATGTCCGTCTTCTTCACACCGGCATAAGGTATCAGCAATGTTCCCTCTTTGGTATCGCCCCGTGGCACTTCTGCCATGTAAACGACTCCATCCGTGGTTTTCATCACAGCGGTTACCAGGTCGGTGCCCACAGTGCCGGGCATATCGCCCTGTGCGGTGTACGAAATATTCACTCCGGTGGCCACTACCTGCGCCTGCTTCGGAAAGGCACCCAACAACCCGCCGTAGGCAATACGCATGGCGCTGTAATTGAGTTTCGGCTCATCGCCGCTGCTGTCTATGGCCTTTACAATGTTGTAGGCCATAAAGGCATTGCGTGCCGTCTCTTTTTTCGACAGCGATGTAAAACCAAGTTCTACTATACCACCCAGGCTTTTGTATTCATCGGATACAAGCTTAAACTTCATCCGGTGCAACATCTGCAACTCTGTGTTGGTACTCTTTCTGTTAAATGTTTTTGATCTGACGATGTTCTGTCCGTTTAAAGTGGTGGTCGTAAAATTCCCCATGGAATTCTTCATTTGACCGGTTAGAGGGTTTTGTGCTACTGACATAACCTAATAAATTTTAAATTAAACATTATTGCCGATCCCCGGAATGAGCTCTTTTTTCCGGTTCAGCAATGCAAAGATAGAGCACATTTTCTGACAAAACAAATGCAAAAACAGAGCTATTCATTTGATTTACTGACATTTATACACACACGTAAATCTCTGTACACACCTGTATAAAACAGGCAATAAACTTTAACCTACAATAACGATATGCCAAAAACAAAAAAGGGCCGTCCCATCACTGAAACGACCCAATTATTATTTATTTTTGGAAAAACAGTTATCCTTTTAAATACAACAATACGAACAAAACAGGCCCAAACCCCCTAATTATTAATTGTTAATTATTAATTATTAATTACCCAACTCTTCCGGCAAGCTCTTTTTAGCCTTCAGCCCCAGGCTCTTCATCTTATTGGCCTGCGACACCAGATTGTCATTGCCCGATGTCAGCTGTTTGTACGAACTATCGTAGGCCGCCTGCGCCTTCGCCAGATTTTTACCAATATCCTCCAGATTCGAAACAAAACCCACCAGTTTATCATACATCTTCGCCCCGCGCTCGGCTATCTCCTGTGCATTGCGGTTGTGCTTTTCCCGTTTCCACAGGTCTACAATCAGTTTGAGCGAGGTTATCAGGTTGGTCGGATTGAGCAGCAGTATGCGTTTATCGTAGGCAAAGCTCCAGATATCCGGATCACCCTGCACCGCGGCAATGTATGCCGGTTCGCTCGGTATAAACATCATCACAAAGTCGAGAGACTTGTCAAAATCGTCATATCCCCGCCCGCTGAGTGTTACAATATGATTTTTCACAGCAGCCACATGCGCAGCCAGCTCTTTCTTCTGCTCTTCGGCCTCCGTAGCGTCCAGATAGCGGGTAAAGGCGTTAAGAGACACCTTCGAGTCGATGATCACGTTGCGGTTGTCGGGATACTTTATCACGGCATCGGGGCGCATCTTTTTACCCTCAGAGTCCGACAACAGGGCCTTTCCCTGCGTGTCGGTAAGCTGATACTCCATGAAATACTCCTCATCCTTGCGCAAACCCGACTTTTCGAGTATCGATTCCAGTATCATTTCACCCCACCTGCCCTGCGTTTTGGCCTCTCCCTTCAGGGCATTGGTCAGGTCGCGCGCCTCTTTGCTGATTTGCTGATTGAGTTCGGCCAGCTCTTTCACCTTCTCGCCCAGCGAAAACCGCTCTTTCGACTCGGTGGTATAGACCTCTGTCACCACCTTGCGAAAGTCATCTATATTGCGCCCCAGCGGGTCGAGTATGTCCCTCAGATTGCTCTTGTTCAGCTCTGTGAATTTCTCGCTTTTAGTCTCCAGAATTTTGTTGGCAATGTTCTCAAACTCCAGGTTAAATTTCTTTCCCAGCTCTTCAATTTCAGCCTTCTGCGTTTCCAGCTTCTCCAGCAAGGCCCGGTTGTCGGCTGTGGCTGTCGCCAAAAGCTTGTTCGCATCGTTCATTTCCGCCGTTTTTCCGGCTAAATCCTTCTTCAGCAGAGCGATCTCCTCACCTTTCTCTTCAAGCATCCGCCTGACCGCCTCCAGATTGGCATTGGCTTTCGCCAACGTATCCCGCAAATCAGATACAGACTGTTCCCGCTCACGTATTACAGCCTGCTGCTCTTCTATCGTTTGCTGCCTTGCCTGCAACTTTTCGTTGGCAGATCTCTGCTCACTCTCAGCCGTTGCCTTAATGGCCGAAAAATCGACCTCCAGACCGCTTATCCGCTGTTGCGCCTGATCCTTGGCTGCCTGCACAGCTGCATTACTATTCGCTTTGGCTGCCAGCCACCCCACAACTCCTCCTGTGGCAAAACCGGCAATGATCAAAATAATTTCCATATATATTGATATTTATTGATTTTACGTTCGTAAAACATCTTCAACAAGTCATCCGTCATCCAGTCGATATACAGTTCGTGCTGCGTGCAAAGCGACACAATCAAGCTAAGCTATTCATTTCGAATACCATAGTACAGAAAAAAGGTGTCTAATCCTTTACAGCTATAACATGTATAAATGAGAAATATGGTTACTTGACATATTACTTTTGAGCAAATCCATCAAATAACCATCAAATAAGATTTATGCTGAATATTAGATGTTTACATTACAAAAAACAATGATATGCTTTAAATAATCAAATAAAATCATGCCCAAAAAGGAATGTATCTGGCATACTTTCTTGATTTGCTGTCTGGATCAACTTCCTTTATTAAATTCGATTGCAAAGCATCTCTGATAATTCGGGAAGCAATCGCCGAATTTTTTTCTTCAATTTTAAACCTCTCCCTTAAGGATTGATTTGTCATTTTTTCGTTAGAAACATAACAAAGACATGCATGTTGATATGTTGCTCTTACCTTGTCATTTTTATCCATATCATTCAATTCTTTGAAAGAGAACATAATTGTTTTTGTATGCTTTTCCATTGCCTGAAAATCAGGAGCCGGAAGTTGGTATAACTCTGACTGAAAGATTACCAATATCCAGGTACTGTAAAGAACAAAAATAATATTTATTTGTCAGACTATCAAATAAGGTATTGGTAAAATAATAACTAAATTAACCGCTGAAGATCAAAATAATCACACCCTGATAATCTTCAACACACCCGTAGAGCGTACGACAAAAAGCCAATCCCAACAGGTTTCGAACCATCTTGGTATAAAAAAAGGCCGGCCCAAAATGATCTGCCCCCAAAAAGTTGGACGGATTAATAATTAGAATTTAAATGGACT
>CAZHNZ010000074.1:0-20490 GCA_964534355.1 uncultured Parabacteroides sp. | reverse complement strand
CCTCAAAAAGCAGTTTAACGCGGAAAATATGGATGAGGTGTTTTTGCGGATTGCGAGATAACACCCCCAAATTACACTGAGTCACACTGAGGATACACTGAGTTACACTGAGAAAAATGTTAACTTGTTTACCCGTTTACTCTGTCTACTCGTTTACTTGTTTACTTGTAACTTGTAACTCGTAACTTGTAACTAAAAAACACTGAGGTACACTGAGAAAAATGTTAGACCATTTACTCTGTTTACCCTGTTTACTCGCTAACGGGCAGCCACGAGGGCAGCCCCTACCCGTAACCCGTAACTTGTAACTCGTAACTCGTAACTCGTAACTCGTAACTCGTAACTCGTAACTAAAAAAAACAATGAACCGATTTAAAGCCTTCGTAAAAAAAGAATTTCTGCACATCATCCGCGACCGACGGACGCTGGTGATCCTCTTCGGGATACCCATTGTGCAGCTGCTGCTGTTTGGATACGCACTGACTAACGAGGTGCGGAATGTAAAAGTAGCCGTGGCCGACTACGCCAAGGATGAACTGTCGCGCCGCATCACGCAACAAATAGGCGTTTCGCCGTGGTTTAATCTGGTGCAGACCGTAGAAAATCCGGCAGAATACGAGAGCCTGCTGCGCAGTGGCCGGGTGAAAGAGATTATCGTGTTTGAGCCCGGCTTTGCCCGAAAGCTTACCCACGACGGAAAAGCGAAAGTACAGCTACTGACCGATGCTTCTGAGCCCAACACGGCGCAACTGCTGGTGAACTACACCACCGCCATCATACAGAGCTACACCGCGCAGGCCACACAAAAAGCGGCCACCATTGAGGTAAAAACCCGGATGCTCTACAACGAAAGTATGAAAGAGTCGTACAATTTTATACCCGGACTGATGGCCATGATACTGATGCTGATTTCGGCCATGATGACCGCCATCACCATCACCCGCGAAAAAGAGACCGGCACCATGGAGATACTGCTGGCCTCACCCCTTCGCCCCATTCAGATCATACTGGGGAAAGTAGCCCCCTACATGGTACTCTCTCTGCTCAATGCATTCATAATTGTGGGAATAGGCACCAACTTGTTTGGCGTACCCATCCGGGGCAGTCTGGTGCTGCTGATGCTGGTGGTGATATTGTTTATCTTTCTGGCACTCAGTCTGGGCATATTTATCTCTACCGTTGCCGCCAACCAAATGACCGCCATGTCTATTTCCGGTTTCGGACTGATGCTGCCCACCATCCTGCTTTCGGGTTTTATTTTCCCCATCAAAAATATGCCCCTGCCCCTGCAGATAATCTCGAACCTGATGCCCCCCCGTTGGTTTATCGAAATCAACCGCATGGTGATGCTCAAAGGTGCAGATGTCACGCTGGTATGGAAGCAGATACTTATACTCATGGCCATGTCGGCATTCTTTATCCTGCTCAGCATGAAGAAGTTTAAGATACGGCTCGAGTAGAGAAAAGCCCCGTCATCCATTCAAACATTTATTCTGAATACTAAAAAAGAGAACCATGCGCATCCTGTTCTACATACTACAAAAAGAGTTTACACAAATATTCCGCAACAAAGGCATGTTGCCCATCATCTTTGTGCTGCCCCTTGTGCAGATGCTTATACTCGTATTTGCCGCTACCTTCGAAATAAAAAGAGTAGATATGGTGGTGGTCGATCAGGATCACAGCAGCAGTGCCCGGCAGTTGATAGACCGCATCAGGGCCAACAAGCTGTTCGTAATCAACGCCTATCCGGCCACGTCCTCCGAAGCCGAAGAGATGATACAGGCCAACAAAACCGACCTGGCGCTGGTCATTCCGCACGACTTCGACAAAAAGGTGGCACTGCGCCAAAATGCCGAAATACAAATACTGGTGGATGCCATCAACGGCAACGCGGCGCAACTCGGGTCGAACTACCTCACCAACATTGTGAGCGACTTCAACCGCGACCTGCAACTCCGGCAGAGCAATGTGAATCAACCCCGACCCGCCGTTATACAGGCCGAACCCTCATTTTGGTTCAATGCCGAACTCAACTACCGGCACTACATGGCCCCCGGCATATTAGTGGTGCTGATAACGGTGGTGGGTATGTTTCTGGGCGGCATGAATCTGGTGCGCGAAAAGGAGCTTGGCACCATCGAGCAAATCAACGTTACGCCCATACGCAAATGGCAGTTTATCGCCGGCAAACTGCTGCCGTTTCTGCTGCTTGGGCTGTTTGAGCTTACCTTCGGCCTGTTGATTGCCAAACTGGTATTCGGCCTGCCTATCCGCGGCAGCCTTGTGCTGCTCTTCCTCATCGCCGCGGTCTATCTGGTGCTCGTATTGTCCATTGGTCTCTATATCTCTACCGAAAGCGACACGCAACAGCAGGTCACCTTTGTCAGCTATTTTATGATGATGATATTTATCCTGCTCAGCGGACTCTTCACCCCGGTGGAGAGCATGCCCGTGTGGGCGCAGCGCATCGACTATGTCAATCCGCTCTACTATTTTGTAAAAGTGATGCGAAGCGTGATACTCAAAGGCTCGGACCTGCGGGAGGTAATATGGGAGTTTGCCGCACTGGCCGGATTTGCCACCCTGATGTTTTCGCTGGCCATTGTCCGTTACAGAAAAACATCCTAGGAAATTCTGACAAACAAAAAAAGGGTACCCCAAAATACTGAGGTACCCTTTTTTATATCCGAAATCAACTTCCTAGCTGAAGTTAAACAATCAGGTAATCACCGGTATTGTATTATATCAGGCCTGCTCTTTTGCTCTTTAGTTAGGAAACCCGACCAATAGCAGAGGAGCTATATCGTAACTATTATAAATTAAAAACCTAATTCACAAATAGTTAAAAATTAAAACAACGCATTTATTGAAAAAAAAGAGAGACTAACACACGTATAACTGATTTTTGAAACACAAAGACGTATTTTTGAATCACAACACGACAATAAATATCTAATTTTGTGCTGTGATACTATTCTCTTTTTGCTTTTAATATACAATATTATTATATTAATTCCAGACTAAGTAAATAGGTACATTACCATGAATAAACCGAACTCTAATCTCAATAAATATATGAAGCTTCCTGGCTTAAATCTGTTATCTACAATTGTTTTATCTTTTTTGGTTTGTGTAAATGGCGAAGCCGCAAATAACAAACTTTGGTATGCACAACCTGCCACACAGTGGCTCGAAGCCTTACCAATAGGGAACGGCAGCCTGGGTGCAATGGTTTTCGGAGCGGTTGCGAATGAACGTATACACTTCAATGAGCAATCGCTTCAAACCGGCGATCAGGTAAAAATGGGGAATTATCAGTCATTTGGCGATTTCTATTTTACCATGCCCGCAGTTACCACAACCGGATATCGCCGGGAGTTGCGTCTGGATGAGGCCGTACATATCACTCAGTTTGATGCAAACGGTGTACACTACGAACGAACCTGTTTTGTGAGCTATCCCGACAATGTGATCGTGATGCGTCTGACGGCCAATAAAACCGGACAGATAACCGGAAAAGTAAAACTAACCGATGCACATGGTGCGCAAAAATCGCTTCAGGGAAGCAACCGGCTGATAGCTACCGGAGCATTGGCCGACAACGGAATGAAATATGAATCGCAATTGCTGGTTTTGAACGAAGGCGGTTCACTTCTTGCTGATACATCCGGCATTCAGGTTTCGGGTGCCTCAGCGGTGACAATTTTGCTGACGGCAGGTACCGATTTTATTCTTGATTTGAGTAAGCAATTCAAAACTACTCACCCCCACGACCGTCTGACACAGGTGTTGGATGCAGCGTCTCAAAAAACATACCAACAACTACTGGAAAGACATATAGCTGATTATCAACCTCTATACAACCGGGTTCAACTCGACATAAGCGGAGACAAGGCAGATATTGCCACCAACACCCGCTTGTCACAATACAAAACCAAACCGGCAAACGTGGGAGACCCGGTTCTGGAATCGTTGCTCTTTCAATATGGTCGATATTTACTGATCAGCTCATCGCGTAAGGGAGGTCTTCCGGCCAATTTACAAGGTATTTGGAATGATAGCAGTAAGCCCGCCTGGTATTCGCAATACACGACCAACATCAATCTGGAAATGAACTACTGGCCGGCTGACCAGACAGCACTGGCAGAGTGCCAGCAACCCTATTTCGATTGGGTGGAAAATCTGGCCAAAGTGCAAAAAGTATCCACAGACCCGAAACTTATTACCCCGTATGGTTGGATTGCATACAGCACAAACAACATTTTCGGAGGAAATTCGCAATGGGGTATCCACAGACCTGGTAGTGCGTGGTTGAGTCAGAATTTCTGGGATTATTTCGTATTTAACCGCGATAAGGATTTTCTGAAAAACCGGGCCTATCCGTTGATGAAAGATGTGGTTTCCTATTGGGAAAATCACCTCATTGCCCGTGCCGATGGCAAACTGATAACACCAGACGGTTGGTCTCCGGAACATGGTCCAAACCTGAAAGAGGGAGACCGGACCCCCTACCCCGGCGTTTCGTATGATCAGCAAATTGTGTATGATCTCTTTTCGAACTATGTAACAGCCGCCCGCATTCTGGATGTGGATAAAGTATATGCAGACAAGATAAAAGCAATGCGCGATAAGATGCTCGGGCCACAAATAGGTAAATGGGGACAATTGCAGGAATGGATGGAAGATGTGGACAGACAGGACGACAAGCACCGTCACAATTCCCATCTGTTTGCTGTTCATCCCGGACGTCAGATTAGTCCGCTCAGCACACCCGAATTTGCCAAAGCTGCACTTGTATCCATCAACTCGCGCGGAGATGTGGGAGGTGGCTGGAGTAGCGCCTGGAAAATCAACATCTATGCCCGGTTGTTTGAGGCAGAACGTTCTTACTTCTTTGTCAATCAAATGCTGAATAAGAATATTCTTGCCAATCTTTTCGACACCTATCCCCCGTTTCAGATAGATGGTAACTTTGGCTATACAGCGGGTATTACAGAAATGCTGATGCAATCGCACATGTACACCAATACCAAAGGGAAAATTACCGGTAATCCGGATGATGCCTCTCATAACCTGATTCACTTACTACCCGCATTGCCTAAAGCATGGGCAACAGGAAGCGTGAAAGGATTGCGTGCCCGGGGCGGATTCGAAGTGGATATTTACTGGACAAACGGAGTACTGGATTCAGCGGTTATTCGTTCATTATACGGAGAAACAGGCTATGTACGATATGGACTGGATGTGCAAAAAACGAATGGAACTACCTTTGTTTTTAAAAGCAAATTCCGCAACCGTCTGAGCGCAACTACAGGATCAAACGGCATCAATTTACTGTGGGATAAGACAATTCTTTCCAGCGGTGGTTACCGGATTGAACGTAAGGATAATTGCTCCGGATATTCATCCATTGCAACTATTGCAGATACAGAAGCTACAGCATTTACAGACGTAACAGCATTACCGGGAAGCGATTACACCTATAAACTTACCTACTACAATACCGGAAACGACACTGCATACACAAGCAACGAAGCACCGGTACCATCGCTGCAACCCGCTGTAAGTTTGTTATTAAAAAAAAAACTACAACCAGTTCTGTAAACAGTGCCACCTATTCGGGAAGCCTTGCTGTAGATGGTCTGTCTGAAGCAACTGACGCCAACAGGTGGGTTTCGTCCGCCTTTACATCTGCCAATCCGCAATGGATATCTGTGGAACTCAACGGTCAGTATATTGTTGACAGGCTTAAACTATACACCGGATATCAGGGCTATAATTCGCCATTGACAGACTTTAAATTTCAGAAGTTTTCCAATGGGACATGGGTAGATATTATTGATATTGCCGGAAATACAGACCCGTTATTTTCAACCTGCTTTAAGCCCGACACAGTTAACCAGGTAAGACTCTATGTCACAGCTGCAACGGGGGGAATTGTGCGGTTGTATGAAATGGAATTATTCGGAAAAAGTCACATTACTTCAGACATTAACAACCCGGTAGCAGAACACAAATTCTCTGTATTTCCAAATCCGGTAAAAGATTTACTTTACATAAAAGGTAATGTTGAGATGGTTCAGATTGAGATTTTTGACACTATGGGCCGAATGATACTTAACACAAAAGCGATAAACCTTATTGACCTCTCAAAATTACATCCTGGTGGATATGTGTTGAGAATTGATAAGAGTCATTATTTCAGGGTACTGAAGACAAGTCGTTAACTTACCGCCGGAACAGGTCTGTTGGGGCAGTCGGGTTATGCCGTCAAAGAGTTTTTTCAGACGGCAATTTTTTTTTTGTAGCAGAGTTTTTGTTTAAAAATAAGGAGAATAGTAATAATTATTGCTGTTCTTTTCATTTTTATCTCTATCAGGATAAAATTATCAATATCCTTTATTATCTTTGCTCTCTGTAATATTTTGACGTACACACATCTATCTAACAATCTATCTATCTGACAATCTATGAAAAGAATTAATTTATTTTTTCTTGTTAGCTTCGCGTACCTCTCTCTACACGCACAAAGTTATCAACAGTATTGGTTTAAAAATGTTCCCTTTGGCGGAGGAGGTAATGTAACAGGAATCATCACCTGCCCAACCCAAAAAAACCTGATTTATGCCCGCACCGATGTGGGGGGAATATTTCGCTGGATTGAAGCAACAAAAAGCTGGAAAAGTCTGAATTTCACAGTTCCCAAGCAAAACATGAATTTGGTGGAGAGCATCGCCATTGACCCACAGATACCAAACCGGGTGTATGCCACCTGTGGAGAATCGTACTTTGGTTCATCTTATTTGCTGCGGTCTTCAGATTATGGGAATACATGGGAATACATCAGTCTGGCGCCCTATTTTCAGACCTATGCCAACTCGGGTGGAGGCTGTGGTGGTAAGGGCTCGGGAGAGCGTTTGCGTGTTGACCCCAACAAATCGAACATTCTGTACTACGGGACTTATAAAAGTGGATTATGGAAAAGTAATGATTACGGATCGACCTGGGTAAGAGTAGAGTCATTTCCGATTAAAACAACCCAGAAAGATCAGGTCGGATTTGTTGAAATCCTCAAAGATTTTGGCACACCCGGTCAGGAAACCCCATACATCATTGCCGGCGTAGATCGTATAGACAAAGTAGCCCCTGTAGATTCTGCATCTATCTATTTATCGACAGACAAAGGTGTAACATGGACCGCAATCTCGGACGAAGTGGGTAATGGTACGACAAAACCCGATATTAACTGGTTGCCCGGAAATATGGCTTATGCAGCGGGTAAAATCTACGTGGCTTTTGGAGGAGCTACAGCAGGCGTAACCCTCAGATCGTGCCTTTGGCAATACGACATTAAAAACAAAATATGGAAAGATGTATCGCCTTCGACAAGTACTGATGGCGGTGTGAACGCCAAAATACACGGGGTATCGGTAGACAATCCGACCAACCCGACTACTATCGTGGTGAGTACCAACGATGTTTATATCTATCTCCCATGGGGCAATACCTCTTACGGCGATGATATGTATAAAGGCTCTTTCGATGCAAACGGAAATATCAAATGGTTACCCCGCATCATTGGCAATGGTCTGGCCAAATACGATCCCAAATGGTTTGTACAAAATGTGCAAATTCACCGAGGATGGGATGTGGAAATCGATCCATTCAACAAAAACCGTGTATTTATTACTTCGGGTAACGGACTCTATTCGACCGACAACTTCATGTCGGTTCCCTCAATCTGGTATGCCAATGTAAAAGGACTGGAAGAGACCGCTACAATGAATGCTGTATCCATACCCGGTGGCAAATTTATGCTTGCTCTGGGGGATATATCGGGAGGAGTATATAGCGATCCTACCCAATATGGTGTTCGTTACAACCCGACACAGGCAGTAACCACTTCAGTTGACTATGCCCCGCAGACGACTACCACTATGATGCTTCGGGCAGGCACGAATGCAACATTTGCTGGTGGTGTAAAAGCACCGATCATGTACTCAAACGACGGGGGTATTCAATGGACCCCGGTACCAATAACCACCCTTACGCTTACCCCTGCACTACCCAACCCACTGACATCAGCCGATAAAGCAATGGCATACGGATGGGCTGCTCTTAGTTGCGACGGTAAGGCCATTGCCTACGGAAACACCTGGCAGGTGAATTCAGTCAAATATTACAGTCTATTTTATTCGCGCGACAAAGGAACCACCTGGACAGAGTTCCCGTTGATGAACGCACCGGCCCGTACGAGTTCTTCCCGTATCTATTCGGATAAAGTTAATCCCAATGTATTTTACGCCATGACCAACAGCAAACTGGCCGTTTACACCTGGAACAATGACAGTCTGAAATATCTGATGAAGACCTACGCCACCCCTGCCGGAGAAAAGATGCAACATTATATGCAGATAAACCCAACGGTAGAAGGAGAGTTTCTGGCCTGGAGCGAAAGCAAATTATATCGCTACTACAACAAAGGTGCAAATTATGAGCAAATTACCTCGATGACCTATTGCCAAATGGCTGGCTGGGGCAAAGCGGCACCCGGCAAAAACAATCTGGCCATATTTGCTTACGGAAAAATTGATGCTGAAACCACCATGCGTATCTACCGGTCGGACGACATGGGCGCCTCATGGGTGCAGGTCACCGACGATTCGCAGCAATTTGGTGGTGGGCCAATCCGCGATTTGATTTTTGGAGATATGAATGTTTACGGCCGTGTGTATATGACCAACTACGGAATCGGACTTGTATATGGTGACATCGACAAATCGACTTACACAAAATCGATTCTGGTAAAAGGAACAAACAGTGTAAAAACTGTGCTTTCGAACAATGGCAATCTGCAAATGGTCGCACAGTTTGTGCCCTCGTACACCACCAATCAAAAAGTGTTCTGGGAGGTAGATAACACCGCTCTGGCCACCATCGACTCTACCGGCATGCTGACCGGCAAAAAAGCCGGCGACGTGAAAATTATTGCCTGGGCACTGGATGGCAGCGGAAATTTTGGTGTGGGAAGCATAAAGGTAACAGACCCATTGAGTTCGATACATGCATCTGCGGCAAATTCGGTATCAGTTTATCCGAATCCATTTAAAAGCAGCGCCCATGTTGTTTCGGAGAAATGGATGAATTACCGGATTATTACACTGAATGGAACTTTGATTGAATCGGGTGTGGTAAGTGGCAATACTCAAATTGGCGCTTTGTTAGCCAACGGAGTCTATTTACTGGAACTCACCGACCCGCAATCAGCACAAAAACAACGCATTAAATTGATCAAAAACTAAATATGGTTATCTATAAATAGCTTATATTTGTATCATATTATCAGTATAGCACCCCGGCCTTTAACTTTGCTGAATATAAGCAGGTTGAAGGTGGGGTTTGCATTTCATGTTATAATCTGTTTTATCATCTATCTATCAACTCATTAACTATTTATGAAACACACATTTCTTTACGCAGTCTTACTCTGTCTATGTTCGCTGTTTACACAAGCGCAAACCACACAACCCTACTCTTTCCGCACCGTGCCTTTTGGTGGCGGAGGATGCGTATCGGGTATTATCACCTGTCCGACCCAGAAAAATCTGATTTACGCCCGCACCGATGTGGGAGGCGCATTTCGCTGGGTAGAAGCCACCAAAAGCTGGAAGAACCTGCACTTTGCAGCACCCAAGCTGGGCGCAATGTGCGTAATGAGCATTGCCGTGGATCCGCAAAACCCCAACCGGGTATATTGTTTTGCCGGAGAAGGTTATTTTTACTATTCATGCATTATGCGCTCGACAGACTATGGCGAAACATGGACCTATATAGATGTAACCAATCAGTTTATGGCGAGTGGAAATGTGGCCGGCAAATCGACCGGAGAGCGCCTGATCGTTGACCCCAACAAATCGAATGTTCTCTATTGCGGATCGCCCAAAAACGGATTGATGAAAAGTGTCGATTTTGGCGAAACATGGACAAAAATCACCACCCTGCCCTCTACCACCACATCCGATAATTATGGTATTGCTTTTGTAAATTTTATACCGGAGTCGGGCACCAAGGGAAGCGAAACACCCACGTTTTATGTCGGAGTTTCACGCCGTGGTGACAACAAAGCACCACTCGATTCTGTGAATATCTTCATGACTAAAGACGGCGGGAAAAGCTGGTTGCCTATTTCAACAATGAAAGGAAATGGCACAGTGATACCCCCTACCGATATTATTCCCAATCAGAATATCTATGCCGGAGGAAAAATATATTTTGTGTACAAAGGATCAAGCAAAGGCGGCATCTGGAGATACGATGTGGCCGGCGAATACTGGGAAAATATTTCACCTGTAACCAATATGAGTCTGAATGGCATATCGGTGGATAATACCACCAAACCGACCGTAATCGCGGCCACCACCAATCACGGCGGACTGTGGCAGGGCTGGAAACCCGGCGTGGTAAGCTGGGGTGATGATATTTACAGGGGATTTATCGATGCAAATAGCAAAGTAACCTGGGGCGCCAAACGACTGCTAGAGGGACAAACCGCTAACTACGACACCAATTGGTTTGATCAGTCATCGGGTATGCACTGGACATTCGACGTAGAAATAGACCCCTTCAACAAAGACCGCATTTTTGTGGTTTCGGGCAATGGAGTCTACTCATCAGATAATTTCACCAAAACACCATCGCTCTGGTATCATAATGTTCGCAATATGGAAGAGACCATCACGATGGAAGCTGCATCGAAACCGGGCGGCCCATTTTTGCTTGCATTGGGCGATGTATCGGGTGGTACCTACACCGATCCGACTAAGTATGGTCTGAAATTTAATCCCGGACAATCGGTAACAAGCTCTGTCGATTATGCCACCCTGAGCAATGTACTTATCCGCACAGGTAGTTCGAGAACAGCGGGAGGAATAACGAGCCCGATCATGTATTCCAAAGATAATGGAGTAAGCTGGATTGGCGTTCCCACAGATGTTATCCCCTATGGTTTAGGAAAAACAGACACATTGGTATCAGGTGCCGGATATGGTAAAATCGCCATTAGCGCCGATGCTAAAATTATAGCATGGAATATTTCATGGACCGTCAAGAATGGTACAAAAAAGACCTATTATGGAAATATTTACACTGTGGACAACGGCAAAACATGGGTTCAGTTTCCGGATGCTGTCATCACCGGTGAGACAACTATTTCTTCAGATAAGGTAAATCCTAACACCTTCTACGTAAGCACAGGAACTGCTATTTACACCTATATATGGAATGGTGAGTCATTCGATTTCGTGAGCTACAAAACGCCCGAAACCATCAGTCGTATGATACGCGTAAATCCTCTGGTTGAGGGTGAAATTTTGGCATTTTCAGGCAAATCGCTCTATCTGTACAGCGAAAAAGGTGCGAAATATGTCAAATCGCCCGACTTTACCTATGTGGGTTCTGTTGCCTGGGGCAAAGCCGCACCGGGCAGAAATAACGCGGTCATCTTCTGCTACGGCACGATGGGTAGCGACCCGACTGCGCGCGTCTATCGCTCGGATGATTACATGAAAACCTGGGTACGGGTGACTGATGACAATTCCCGTTTTGGAGGCGGACTCAACCGCAATCTGCTGGTGGGAGATATGAACAAATACGGACGCGTATTCATCAGCAATGTGGGTATCGGATTGATTTATGCAGATATAGACAGCTCTGTATATGCCAAACGGGTGACTGTATTTGGCGGTGGCGGAAAAAATATCGTCTATTCCAAAGGTGGAAAATTGCAGATGTCTGCCCTATTTACCCCAACCACAACAACCAACAAAAAACTGGCCTGGGAAATTGACAACACACAGTATGCTACCATCGACTCGACAGGACTGGTGACCGGAATAAAAGCCGGTGAGGTAAAAGTAACAGCCACAGCTCTGGATGGCACCGCAGTTTTTGGCATGATGACCGTAAAAGTCATTGATGAAGTAAACGGCATAAACGACATTTCACCCGAACTTACTCTGGCGAATGTTTACCCCAACCCATTTAGAAACACAACCACCATTTACACAGACAAAGAGTTGCAATACAGCATCTACACGCTGAGTGGCACACTGTTGGAATCGGGCGTCACATCGGGTACCGGCGAAATTGGCCAAAAACTGAATAATGGCATCTATTTGTTACGTTTGACCGACAAACAGAGTGGATTGAAAAAACAATTTAAGCTGGTAAAAGGTTAATAATCTGAATTCGGAATAAAGCGCTGCTGCTTTTTCCAATTTTAATAAGCTAATAAGGTTTATTTTATTTACTCAATTCATTTATGTTTCGGCAGAATATTAAAGCAAAAAAATATTTTCCTTATCAGAAATGATATATTTGGTAAATTATAAACCTTATTAGTTATATTTGTGGTATAATTGGATGAGTCATACATTCTTTTTATCCTGAACTCAGGATAATATTAAACCACTCATTTTTTATTCATTCCGGGCGACCGGCTACTAAACAAAAAGAAAAAATACAAATGAAAATCAGAAATCTTTTATTGACAATTATCTGTTTTAGCTCATTCACATTATCAGCACAAAATCAACGGGTTATTTCCGTAAATTACAACAAGGAAAAAGGAAAACTGAATACCTTTTTCAACGAGTGTGTGGGTGCCGGCCGTGCCAACGAAGGACTTCGCGCCGACTGGCAACAACAGCTCAGATATGTAACCAAAGAGTGCGGTTTCAAATATATCCGGATGCACGGTCTGTTGTGCGACGATATGGGCGTTTACCGGGAAGAGAACGGCAAGCCCGAATATAATTTCCAATATGTGGATGCCCTGTTCGATGCACTTCACGAGATTGGCATCAAACCTTTTGTTGAGCTCGGATTTATGCCGTGGGGACTGGCAAGCGGCAATACCACCGTTTTCTGGTGGAAAGGCAACGGAACACCGCCCCGCGATTATCAGAAATGGGAAGATCTGATTCGTGCCCTCACGCAACACTTCACCGAACGATACGGTGAGGAAGAGGTAAAAACCTGGTATTTCGAAGTGTGGAACGAGCCCAATCTCGACGGATTCTGGCACGGCACGCAAGCCGAATATTTCAAATTGTATAACCATTCGGCCAAAGCCGTAAAAAGCGTAAACCCCGCCTACCGCGTGGGTGGACCGGCCACCGCCGGAGCTGCCTGGGTGCCCGAAATGATTGAATATTGCAAACAAAACAATGTCCCCATCGACTTTATCAGCACACACACCTACGGCGTAAAACAGGGATTCCTCGACGAATTTGGCAGAGGGGGCACAGTGCTTTGCAAAGACAAAAATGTAGTGAGCAGCGATGTGATCAATTCGCGCAAGCAGATTTCCAATTCATTCAAGCCCAACCTCGAACTGCACTATACCGAGTGGAGTTCGTCGTACACGCCTGCCGATCCGGTGCATGACAGCTACCATCAGGCAGCTTACATTTTGCAAAAGCTGAAAGAGGTAGGCAACACCGCTAACTCGATGTCGTACTGGGTTTTCACCGATATTTTCGAAGAGGCCGGTGTACGTTTCAGACCATTCCACGGAGGATTTGGTTTGCTGACTATTCAGGGCATCAACAAGCCTGCATTTTATGCCTATCAGTTTCTGAACAAACTGGGCAAGACCGAACTGGCAAATGCCGATTCAGCCTCGTGGGCCTGCAAAAGCAAAAAAGGCGTACAGGTTCTCTTGTGGGATTTCACCAACACCCACCCGGGCGATTCGGTACACAATCAAAAGTATTACATTCAGGATTTGCCTGCTAAGGCAAAAGGTAAAGTAAAAGTTGCACTTTCGGGAATGCCGGCCGGCAGCTACACCCTGAAAATCTACCAAACTGGTTATCGCGTAAATGATGCCTACACGAGCTATCTCGATATGAAAAAACCGATGAACCTGAACCGCGAGCAATTGTCAAAAATCAAAAACAGCAACAACGGAGCAGCTATTGCCACCATTTCTGTTCAGGTAAAAGCAGACGGTAAACTGGTAAAAGAGCTGGATATTCGTGAAAATGATGTATTTTTGCTGGATATAAGTAAGAAATAAGACGTATGAAAAAAGGTCTGATTGTATTTCTTTTGGTTCAAATCTGGATTTTCAATTCAGTTATCTCTCAAAACAAAGAAAACCGAAAAAGCATAACCTTCACGAACCCCATTTTTGCGGGTGATCATCCCGACCCGAGCATTTTACGGGACGGGAAGGATTATTACATGGTTCACTCTTCTTTCGAATACTATCCCGGACTGCTCATCTGGCATTCGACGGATTTGATAAACTGGACGCCCGTCACCCATGCCCTGACCAAAAATCTGGGTTCGGTGTGGGCACCCGATCTGGCAAAATATCAGGGAAAATACTACATCTACTTTCCGGCCAACGGAAAGAACTATGTTGTTTGGGCCAATGCAATCAACGGTCCGTGGAGCGACCCGATAGACCTGAAAATCGGGAATATCGACCCGGGGCATTTTACAGATAAAGAGGGCAAACGCTATCTCTATTTCAGCGATGGCTCGTATGTACCGCTTGCCGACGACGGTCTTTCGGTAGCCGGCAAACCGGTGATGGCCTATTCGGGCTGGCCCATCCCCCGCGATTGGGTGATCGAGTGCTTTTGCCTCGAAGGTCCCAAAGTGATGAAACGTGGCGACTATTATTACCTCACCGTGGCCGAAGGCGGAACCTCGGGCCCGGCAACCAGCCATCTGGTCATTTCGGCCCGTTCCAAATCGCCCCTCGGCCCGTGGGAAAACTCGCCCTACAACCCGATTGTACGCACATTCAGCAAGTCGGAAAGATGGTGGTCGAAAGGCCACGCAACGTTAATAGATGATGCTGCCGGAAAGTGGTGGATGATCTATCACGCCTACGAAAACGGCTACTACGGCATGGGCCGGCAAACGTTGTTGCAACCTATCGAATGGACCGCTGACGGCTGGTTTAAATCGCCTGCCGGACTGAAAATTGATCAGCCTATCGTCGCACCCGCCGGTGCCAAAGCACAGATCGGATATGAATTGTCGGACAATTTTGGCGGAAACAAACTGCGTGCACACTGGCAGTTTTATCGTCAATACGACACCACCCGTTTTTCGGTAAAAAACAACAGCCTGACCATTGCCGCAAAAGGCAACCACGTGGGTGAATGTTCGCCTTTGTTGTGTATTCCGCAGGATCATTCCTACGATGCCGAAGTAGAATTTGAAACCGAAGGCGATGCCAAAGCGGCGCTGGTGCTCTTCTACAACGACCGCACCTTTTCGGGCATTGCCGCAGACAAAGACCATGTCTTTTCCATTATCCGCGACTGGACCAATCCGACAGAGAAGAAACCGGGCATCAGACATGCCTATCTGAAACTTCAAAACCGCAACCATTTGGTCAATATGTTTTACAGTCTGGATGGAAAAAAATGGCAAAAGATTGAGAATTCGCTCGAAGTATCGGGTATTCACCACAACGCCCTGGGCGGATTTATGAGCCTGCGCATCGGACTTTGTTCGATTGGCACAGGAAGAGTTATTTTCAGAAACTTCAAATACAAAGCAATGAAATAGAATTTATTATAAATCGTTATCTCTCAACACAATATGAACACATTCAATCGTATTTTCCTGGCCGCAGGTTTGGTCTGCGC
This sequence comes from uncultured Parabacteroides sp., assembly GCA_964534355.1. GTDB lineage: Bacteria > Bacteroidota > Bacteroidia > Bacteroidales > UBA7332 > CAXXIC01. The sequence goes on along the minus strand of CAZHNZ010000074.1, from coordinate 4,813 downwards.
GCTGACTGCAAATGCACAAAATCCGACATCCAACAGGGTGCCGGATTATTCGCTTTTATCCTATACCCCCAACGACGATGCCATTGAGCGCACCAACGGGAAGCGCTGGAACAACCGTCCGCTCTTTTGCGACGAACGAAAAGCCATTGTTTTTGCCGGCGAACAACCGCATCTCTTTTCGCCCGTGGGCAAATTGTCGTTTGCGGTTTCTGATGGAAGTCAGACCCTGTTTTTGCACAAATTCGAAAAACGGTTGATGCGTTATCGTCCCGGACAAATTGAGTGGGAACTGAGCGACCCGAAATTCGGAAAAACAAAAATCAACATAAAAGCCACCACGCTGGCCGCTGCGACCGGTTTTGTGGTGCGGGTAACAGCTTCGGGCAACAGCAAACCCATTTCGTTGGCCTGCTGTTTTGTGCCCCCTACCCCCGACAAAAAGCGTTCGTACAAACTCAATCCCGATGGTGCAAAGTTCTCGATGTTGCCCGATTCGGTGCTGGCGTTTTGCGACATACAGGGACATTTTTCGCAACCGGTCGAAAAGTGGGAAGTTACCGATAAAAAAAGCCTCGATCCTTCGCCAAACGTAAACACCAATACAACAGGCTGGTACAATGAAATGGCGGAGTCGTACGGTCCGGCCGACCACCTGACACTGAAAGATGCTAAACCATTTTCGGGCAATACGCTGAAAGGTCAGGGAGCGATAGCCTGGATTTCGCTCAAAAACAACAAACCGCTCACGCTGGTCGTAATTGGCGACGACCGCGATCAGGTGCTGGTGGGCAGATACGCCAAACTGAACCCCGAAATCATTGCCAATACCGACCTTGCTTACGCAAAAAGCATGGCGCGGGTGGAGGCCTTTGCCCGTCGGGTGGTGGTCAATACCCCCGACAAACACCTGAATGCCGGCGTGAGTGCATCAGTAGCCGCAATAAACGGACTCTATGTGGCGCCCTGTTTTGTACACGGTGGTTCGGCCTGGCGCTCACAAATGCCGGGCTGGCGCACCATGGCCGGCACAACGGCCTACGGTTGGCACAATTATGTATTGAATGGCATTAAATATTGGTGTTCGCAAATGATAACCACCGACAACGGCAAAACAGAGGCCGCTCTGTCATACACCGGATGCCAACAGGAGCCTACAAAATCGCGTATGTTTGGCAAAGGGTTTATCAACTACCACCAACCCGAACATTACGAATTTCAAACACAGTTTTTTGATGAGGCGGTACGTGCATGGCGTGCTACCGGAGACCCCGAACTCGAAAAAGTGCTGATGCCCAATCTTGAACTTCACCTCGAACGTTGCAAGGTTTGCTTCGACCCCGATGACGATGGACTCTACGAAAGTGTGGTCAATACCTGGCCCACCGACTCGCACTGGTACAACGGTGGCGGTTCATCCGAACAATCATCCTATTGCTACTACGGATACAAAGCACTGGCCGAAATGAAACGTCGCGCCGGTGATAACGTGGCCGCAAAGAAGTGCGAAGCGGAGTGCACCAAAATCCAAAAAGCAATGGATAAAACCCTTTGGATGAGCGATAAAGGGCAATATGGCTCGTTCATTGAGCAGGGCGGACATCGCCGGGTACATTCCGATGCATGGATATATTGCGAACACCTGCCCATTGAGGCCGGACTGAGCACCACCAAGCAGGCGTGGCAGGCGATGTACTACACCGAATGGGCGATGGAACGGTTTAAATTTCCTTACGGCGGCGAAATGCGTCAGACTTCCAACTTTGTGCCCGGTCAGTGGTCTATCCGCGAGCTTTATCACGGCGATAACTTCGCCATGTCACTGGGCTATTTCCTGGCGGGACAAGGCAACGAGGGATGGCAAATTCTGAGCGGAACCATGAAGGAGACGATGTATGGAGATCAAACAAAAAAGACAGGATACAGCAACGAAATAGCTTCGTTTAACCGCCCCAACATCGAAAGCCCCGGCGGATTGTCGCACCCCAATTGCGGAATTGATTTCAACGATATTTCCACCATGTTTGCCCGCAGCGTGGTGGAGGGTCTTTTCGGATATCGTCCCGATTACCCCAACGGAAAAGTCGTATTTGCACCTTCCTTCCCTGCCGAATGGGATCATGCATCGATAAAGACACCCGATTTTTCGCTTTCGTTTAAGCAAAAAGACAATACCGACGAATACAACTTTGCACTGATTAACCGGGCAAAAATGGAGATTTGTCTGCCTGTTCGTGCCAATGGCATTAGCAAGGTGTTGGTTAACAACAAACCTGTGAAATTCCGCATCGAACCACAGGCCGGCTACGGACTATTGATTGCCGAAACCACCGAAACCGATAAGGCTCAGGTGAAAATTGTACTCAAAAACCGTCGCCCTCAGGCAGAACCTATTGTAGTGGAGAAAGAGGCCGGCGAAAGTTTTTCGATTTCTGCTATAAACAGAAAAATTGGAAGTATCGAAGATCCTCAACAGGTTCTTATTCAGCCTAAAACCGATGGAACAAACCTGAGTGCAACTTGTGCCGACAAACCCGGATATCATCTTGTTTTTGCAAAAATTGAAGGTGATGTGCCTTATTATCAGCATATAAAATTAAAAATAAATAATACCAAGGCCGAAAAAGCCAAAGCCGAAAAGCTACCTCAACAAGCCCCGGAGGGTGGAAAATGGAGTCAGGTGGATATTTCATCGCAATACAACGGCGATATTACCACCATTTTCAAACAAAAATATGAGTCGCCCCGCCCCAACACGTCATCGGCACGCATTGGCTACGATGGTTGGTCGGCCTGGACATTCCGCTGGTGGAGATTTCCGGCACCGGAGATAAAACTGGATAATATTCAGAAACTGACCACTACCGATGGGCTGCTGAAAACGCCACAAAACGCGCTGTTCAAAGCCCCCGCAGGCGATAAAAACATTGCATTCGCCTCATTATGGGACAACTGGCCCGACTCGGTAACCGTACCTGTCGAAAAACAGGGCGAACAGCTCTGGTTGCTCGTTTGCGGCTCTACCAATGCCATGCAGGGACGAATTGACAATGCCGTGCTTCGTTTTCGTTATGCCGATGGCGTGGAAGAGACATTGCCGCTTCAACCGCCTTTCAATTTCTGGTCGCTCTGCAAATTCGGAAGTCTCGACTACAACTACGACCGCGACGCCTTTTCATTGCCCAAAAATCCACCTTTGCAGGTGCAATTGGGTAAAAATTGCCGCGCCATGGTCTATGGTTGGAAAATGCGCCCGGGCGTAACACTCAAATCTGTCACCCTCGAAACGCTTTCGCAGGAGGTGGTAATTGGTTTGATGGACGTTTCGGTTTGGAGTAAATAAAAATTTTAATGCCAATATTTTCATGAAAAAAATAAGCTATATTTTGCCATTGTCAATGATGGGTTTAAGTGTTGCCGGACAATCAAACAGGCCCAACATTATATTAATTGTTGCCGATGATTTAGGGTACGCCGATTTGGGCTGCTACGGTAGCACTTTTTATGAAACCCCAAATCTTGACGCTTTGGCAAAAGATGGCATTCGTTATACCAATGGATACGCTGCCTGTCCGGTGAGCTCGCCGTCAAGGGCATCGTTGCAAACCGGTCGTTATCCGGTGCGCTCAGGCATAACGGACTGGATTCCGGGCAGAAGCCCAAACGGAAAAGGGTTTGCAAACGACCGCTTTCTTTCGGCACCAAACACCAATGACCTGCCATTTACCGAAACGACCATTGCAGAAATGCTTCAAAAGAGTGGATATCATACTTTCTTTGGTGGAAAATGGCATCTGGGCGAAACAGCAGAGTTTTGGCCCGAAAAACGCGGCTACGACATAAACAAAGGTGGCTGCGACAAGGGGCACCCCAAAACAGACAAGAGTGGTAATTGTGGCGGATACTTTTCGCCCTACTGCAATCCCCGTCTAGAAGATGGCCCACCCAACGAGTACCTGCCCGACAGACTGGTGATAGAGACAAATTCGTTCATTGAAGCACAATCGAAAGAGAAGCCATTCTTTATCAGCCTCTGTTTCTATCTGGTACACACCCCATTGCAGGGGAAACCCGAATATGTGGAATACTTCAAAAAGAAACGCGAACAACTGCGGATTGATGCCAAGACAGAGTTTGCCGACTCATTGGCCTGGATGAAAACTGCAACCCCAGGAAAATACAGGGAACGGATCATTCAGGCAAATCCTGTGTATGCGGCCATGATGAAAAGTCTGGACGAAAACATAGGGAAAGTGATTGCCAAACTCAAAGAAACCGGACAGTACGAAAACACCATGATTGTATTCACGTCCGACAATGGTGGTTTGGCTACCGCCGAAGGAAGTCCAACGTCGAACCTACCTTTGCGGGGTGGTAAAGGCTGGCTATACGAAGGAGGCATCCGCGTGCCGTTCATCGTCCGTTTTCCGGGCGAAAAGCGCTTTGGGATTACCAATGATATGCCGGTTTCGGGGATTGATATGTTGCCAACTTTTGCCGCAGCGTGCGGAGCAAAGGCATTACAGCCTCAACCTGATGGCCTGAATATTCTGCCTTTTGCCGAAAAAAACAACTATCCCGACCGACCACTCTTCTGGCACTATCCGCACTATGCCAATCAGGGCGGAAACCCGGGTAATGCGGTTCGCTGGAAAAATTTCAAGCTGATAAATGATTTTGAAACAGGCAAGTACGAGTTGTATGACCTTTCGTCTGATTTAGGCGAAAAGAACGATATATCCGCCAAAAGACCGGATATCACCCTGAAAATGAAAAAAATGCTCAGCAATTGGTGCAAATCGGTTCCTGCAAAAAC
>CAZHNZ010000073.1:0-20534 GCA_964534355.1 uncultured Parabacteroides sp. | reverse complement strand
TATAAAACTTCTTCGCAAAGCGGGCAGATCCTTTTAACTTCGATTTCACAGAATCCTTTCGCACCTATTACCCGGGGCATCAAACGACTCCATCTCTAAAAAGGAGCCATAATTAATACTTTTGTATCGTTAGGGAGGCGACAGATCGCTTCCCTAACGAAGGTGTACAATGACAAATAAGCTACCTAGTTGAAAAGAAATAAAGAACACCAACCAAAGGCTTCTTTTTATGATAAAACACATATAATTATCAAACATAATCACTTATATAATATATTTGAATGCACTTTTCACTCTTAAACAAGAATCAACAAATATACAGACACATCTATCAATCCTGATACGAGTAGAATAAATACAAGCAAATACAACAGCATACAAACCAGAAAGTTAAATTTCTTTCTTAATAATACTATAATAGCCTACATACTACGAACCATTAAACTCATATTAGATCATTAGCCCTTTCGCTTGTTAATTTTATACAACAAAACAATAAGGTAAACTACAAAAAGACAAGATGCAATTACATTAAAAATTTCTAAACCAGGAATTCCTGTAAATCTTAATATTGAAGCTATAATAAAAAAAACAATTATAAGGATTACCACATTAACTAACTCCTTCATATAAAACATATTACAATAATTTAAATCAATAATTAAACACTTAATTCCTTCTATCATAGCCCCCCATGACTTACATATGAGCATTTAACTTCATCTCTACTAACTATAGTCTCCCAATCAGTTACAGTTGTATTACTCACACCAAGATCTTTCACTAAATAATAAATAGTCTGAGTAGTACGCGCTGAAATTTTAATAGTACCTCCGACAAGAGGAGTATAATCAAGACGTTCGATTTCAAACTCATCGCTTTTAATACCTGACTGTGTCATAAATTGCTTAGGGCCGGATAATCTACCATTAGAATAATAACATGTCACTAAAATATTCATATCCGCATTTCTATCATAATCATCAAAGAAAATACTTCCAGTTAACTTTAGAGTATTCTCAACATTATCTACTTTTAATCTTAAATTCCGATTTCCTATAAAAGCAACTTCTGCTTTTTGATTCTTTAAATGTGAGCTACCTTCTAGTTTAGACAAATACAATTCAAGATCCTTAAATGAATTAAAACGTTTATTGCATTTGATATTACCATCAACGCGAACCAATCCATATTTAAGCATTATTTCATCTTCAATTGAATCGTGTACGATATCCTCTTTATTACAAGAAAAAAACAAACAAAATACAAAAGAAAAAACCATTATATCAACAAACTTAAAAAACATCCGCTTGCTAACACTCAATCCCTTTATTTTTTAATCATCTTATTATTTATTAAATTTTTACCAACTATACAATTGCCATCTATCCTTTCAACAGCCAAAAGCCCTTAAGCCTAAAAAAACACCGTATCTACGTCATACACCTCCTTTCTTTTTCACACATTAATTCGATCCAAATCCAACAGACAGTAATCTACAAAATAAGCACACCACTTTTTTCTCCTCTAGAATTAACAACTCTGATAAGCACCTAATGTAACTTATTTGCATTATTGCGCTTTTTCGCATTATTCCAGTCACCTTCATCTCAACATCCCCCTCATCTCCGCTTTAATACTCATTACTTCGGGTGAAATTACTTTAACCGGCTTCCGGACAATTATCCGGGCCAAAGCCTGCGCCCGGTTCGACCGCCCGGTTTCCTTACAAAGCAGAGCCAGACGATATAGCGGAACAAAGCGATTCGGTATCATTTGGTGGGCCAATAGCAGACATTGCTCTGCTTTGCGATACTGTCTGATTTGGGTGTAGTTATCGGCCAACAGCAGTTGCAGATCAATATCATTGTAGTAGCGGGCACATTCCTGCAAAAGTTTGTTACTTTGCTCCCACTCCCCGATATAGTTGAGCTCAGCCCCGTAGTTGTAGAGGAAGAGCGCATTGCGATTCATCGTTTTGCGCAAGCGGGCATAGTCCGGCAAAACATGCAGTGTCTCGCCCACCAGTGAGCGGTGAGCTATATCGCACCAGCGATACTCATCGCAGCACATCATCCCGCTTACAAACAACAATCCCAAACACGATATTATCATTACCGGCTTTACAACATACACTACTATTCGCGAAAAGAGCCACATCCGCACCTCATCACGCATGACGACAGCTGCCGCGAAAACAGCCATCAACCTCACAAACGGATAATTCAGGGGATACGAAAAGCAGGAAAAAAGGGCCAATCCTATCAGACAAAGCCCTGCATACCGATTCTCTTCAGAAGGGTGAAGGCGCCAATTCTTAATTAACAAATAGACAATTAAACCCAAAAATAATATCCCAAGCAAACCATGCTCAACAAACAAAAGCAAATATTCATTGAACGGATGCTTGACAATATCTGACAACATGGCAAACGAGCTATCTGGATGATCTTTGAAAAACCCAGCCTGATAAAGCATATACTCCCGTTGAAAGCCACCCACTCCGTGCCCCAACAACGGCTTATCCACAATCATTCTTGCCGAGCTTTGCCAGATCAGCAAACGCCCATTGGCAGAATCTTTTTTCAGAAAATAGAGTCCGGCAACAAGCGCCAGCACAACGACTCCCCCGGCAGCCATCCTTACACCCCGACTCAAACGCTTCAATATATCCACCGGATAGATCCCGTACAACCAGAAAAGCGCAACTACTGACAGCGCGACCATGCCTGCACGGGATTGAGACATCACAACTGCCGCAACGATAGCAATAGCGCTCAGACCACCAAGTGCCTTCATCCAAACAGACTTCCGTCCAACCAACTGTAGCGCAAACGGAAACAGCATCACCAGCGATGCAGCATAGCCTGCCGGATTGTCGAAACTGCCACAAATAACGAATGCTTCATTGGGATTGGGCAACCAGTGCAGGTATTGACCTATGCCATAACCGGACTGCACGATACCCAACAACACAAAAGCAACCGATAACCAAGCCTCGCGAAACCTCATCCTCCTGACTACACCGTATAGCACAAGTAGAGAAATACCGGAAATCAGAAACTCAGGATAGAGACTACCCTGAAGATACCCAGCCACACCACCCAATAGTAAAAAAAGCAGCATTGCCCATTCGGAAACGGCCAACCCATTTGCGGGTATCTTTATACCATATGCACTCCACAACAAGCCACAGACCAAACACCCCCCAAATGCAATATAGTGCATGGGGGTGGTCGGCGTGACAAATGATTGCGAAGACGCAAAAAGCGCAAGAGAGAAAAATAGGATGATGAATATCGAAATGGTCTTGTTCATTATTGTTTTAGTCAATTTTAAAAGAGGTGCTGCGCAGAAGAAAATAAACTACAAAACAGCACCTCCTTTAATTCTACCACCACACTTGCTTATCTTTCTCGTAGGTAGAGATTCTTATGATTGCAATTATTTATCAGCTCAGCAGGATGAAGCACCCTATTCATTTCGAGAGGGATATCCCACTCAGTAGAACTACCCCATTGAATTATTTTCAAACGAGAATTAACAAAATAAAACCAATACTTCTCTTGCGATCTTGCATATTTCGCAGATTTCCCTTTTAGTCTCAATTCTGCAATTAAAACTCCGTTCGATGCCGTATCTGTTTCTGTAGAAACTAAAACCAGATCATAATGCTTCAACTCTTTTACCACTTCATCTGCGGTCATACCTGTCTTCAATTGGCTTACTCGAGGCTGCACAACCGAGCATGACATACACAATACAAACATTGTGAATATAATCAAATATTTGTTATTCATAATTAATAAGGTGTTGATGTAACGGATATTGATCCGGTTTCAGTAACTGTATTCACAACCCCTTTTGAATGAACTGATTTTATTACATTCGCAGGTATTCTAACAGGATTAGCAATCTCAACCGTGAATTTAACATAGCCATCTGTTTCAAATTCAATTTTCTCCTTACTAACTCTTTTACTATAACCCATATCCTGAGTATATTCTCCCCCAACAATACCAGCCATATAAGAAGACACCTTACCTCTACTAGTAGCACTATACCATTCTAAGTTGACATGCAAAAAAAATGTCTGAGCAATAACCCATCTACTACCAGAATAACAACCCGTTTCTATACTTTTCAACTTCAATCTACCCTCATTACTAAATATCGGATTTTTCAAAACCAATGAGTTGCTTTTCTTATTTACATTAAATCTGCCACTATAACACTGGGGCTTATCAAGACACCTTAACAACGAATCAAACTCTGACACGCTATTAAGGGTATATCCAACAGATTGAACATTATCTATGTTCATATCAATATCCACTCCATACTTACGTGCGACATCAGCCATTTCGGTCATTACATTTTTTTTCTGCATTAAAGATGGATCGTCATTTAAGTCTTGATTATTACAAGAAATAAAGGCAAATGAACATATAAAGAAAAAGACAAATTTACCAAGCAATTTACTCATTATTATTATTATTTTAACACATATCATTCAAATTATTTATCTAACTCTAATATATACAAATCCAAGCGCGAAGCTTTTCAACATAAACAACTATCTTTACATAACCCTCCTTTCTTTATTACATTGTTAAGCGAGGTAGAAGGGCGGGGGCTATCTTTCATGCTGAAAACGAAAAGACAGCACGGCCCTTTATTCTACCACCACACTTGGTTATCATTCTCGTAGGTAAAAATCCTCTCCTCACTTCCCCGCGACAAATTCCGAAGCAGAAATAGAGCATTTGTCGGTGCATCGCAATAAGAAAGAGCTTGCGTCTTTATACTACCGGTCTGTCGTCCCAACGACACCCATTTGTTATCCCAGTAAAAGAGCTCATAAATTTCGCCATCGCGTATAAAATTATCATCATTGCGTGGCAGGTAAACTATTTTATTGATTTGCATTGGAGCATATAGCTTTACACCCACCCATGTAGTATCAGTACTCTTATCCTCCAGATAAGTCAGCGTTTTTTTATCAAATACAGACTTTGCCTTATATTTATTATTCCAGTCCAACGATGTAAACACCTTACCATTGAGGCTTTTCGTGCTATCCGGACTATATAACTCTATCTCGGAGACACTGCTTTGTTTCCCTTTGGGAAATATATATCTGAAATACAGATACTTCTCATTTACGTCAACCGGAATTGTATTAAAACAGACTTCGGGTTTATCCTGAATTTCATACACATCTATAGCTGTTTTGAATTTCCAGTCATTCGACAGCTGAAAACGACCGCCTTTCATTGACTCTGCATATCTTTTCACATACGCATCGTTGTACTTTCGTGTAACCACCAATGACTGCTTCTCCCGCATATTGGGTTTAAGAACCCTTGTCACACTATCCCCTTTCACCAACACCGGATATCCGGCAGGAACCATACTTTGATTGTGGTAATAAGCAGGCAGATAAACAATATTAGTATTCATCCGACTAAACACCGCTTTCTGCCTGTTTATTTTGGACCAATGCACAGGCACCCAATCCGAATTATCGAAAACACAGATATACGCAAACTTCTTTTCCGGCACAGCAGGCGACTGCTTCAAATCGACGACGATATCTTTTTTAGAGAAATACAAATCTGAAACATCCTTCATATAAGGAGACATAAACTCATCGGGTATATCCTCGCTGCCATGCACCATTGCCAGGGATTCTTTTTGACGGGCAAACGTAACCCGAAAAACCTTTGGTGCAACCCACAACTTATTGGTTTTTAGGTGATCCCCCACTTTACCATAATCGCCTATCAGAAAAGGTTGCACTTTTGCGGTTTCATCGAGCAGAGCACACCACTCGTGGCCGCTGTTGCGACAAGCCCAGTGAGGAGTATAGTCATTAGAAACCGGCACCCCCAACGATCTGCACGAATACATAGTCAACTGTCCCAGATTTTTACATGTCCCCCGGATTGATCTGGACAGAAAAATGGCATCATAATCAGGCAAAGAGGAACCCTCCCACCTCAATATCACTTTACTGTATTTCTTTATAGTATTGCATACACCATATGCATTCAACGAATCTTTTTTAAACTTGAAATTTTTCGGCACAAATTCATTTTTGTAGTAATCACGCCAATTGGTGAGTTTCTCATTGCCGATTCTGTAAGGCAGAAGATATTCACAAAACTCATCGAAAGATAAGTGCTTTGCGTATGGCGAACGCCACGCCTCAAAGGCTTGTTCTATATTTTTTATAAGATATGCTGCTTTTATCTCTTTCAAATCTTCTACCCGCCTACTATCGTCGGGCAAACCAGCATAAACCTCAAGCAAACTATCATATTTACTATTCCGATCTTCAAGCTTTAACTTTGCCTTAAACAAGGTATCCAACGATACACAAAGCCGATCGAACGCTTCGCTTTTTAACGAATATTTATCATCCATATTCTCAATAAGGAAAATGGCTGCTTTTCTTTTTAAAGAGTCCTTGGAGCTTTTAGAATAATAGTTGACAACACGTTTAAGCTGCGAAGCATTACTACCAGCCTTTTCAAAAGTTGAATTTAAGCTCTCCGGATATGACCTACAGGAATATATAACCAAACTAAACACAATGACAAATAATACGACAGGCAATGAATTATTATTTATCAAAGCTCTAATAAACATCTCTTTAATACATCGAAATCGATTGTGTGTGTGTGTGTGTGTCTTCGCAATCTCATAGCATTCAATTGGTTTGTATAAATAAATTTTTAATGATGCAACTACATACTAAAACAGAGTAATTTCGGAAATAAATTCAGCAATTACAGCCAGTATCTTTTGAAACACCAGATATACTATTTTAAATCCGGTGCAAATATATTAAGAATATTTTAAGCAAACAAAATAAAAAGAATAATTTTTACAATATATTCAAACAAATATACTGTTTATATATATTTATGACAACAAACATATAATATCACATACCATAAAGAAAAGGGTGGTCACGTCGTAAAGCACAACACCTATGTTGCAGTCCAACACTAATTAAATTTATTCAATCAAATAACGCGAATGATTATCAATGGCATTATGATTACGTTCTGGATCCGCAAGCCCTGAAACGACAAGATGACGGAATAAATCATTCACAATTTTGCTATAGTCAATATAATCGCGCAAACAAAAAAAAACAGGGTCAACAAACTGAATCTGTGACATAAATGATAGCCTAGTCGTCTTATTCAAAAAAAAGTAATTGATCAAACCTGTCTTTTTATGAATATATTCGTTGGCTAGACCAACTAGCTTTTCAAGTTCAATTTCATCAGTGGAATTTCCAAAATTCACAAGCCATAGTCCGTAAAACACTGATATTCAAGAACAAAAACAGACACCCTGAAATACACAGAAAAAAAGGGAAGAAATTGTCATTTTGGGGTCCCGCTTCAGTTTTCAGAGAAAATAACATTATTCAGTTTCCGAATTCTTTTCGCAATTCCGGCGTTAGGAATGAAGGTAATCACACCGCCATTTTTCAGAAACAATCGAATAGTCCACCCCTCATTAGCGAATAATTTCGATACAGAAACAGAGGGCACACCCGATGTAAAGCGCGAATTATACATCTTGCCGTGTGCACTGGTGTAGATAAATTTATTCTTTATTGATGTAAAAGATGTTTGGCTGTTATTGTAACAGACACTATCTATTTTAAGCTGTTTCGATGAAGAAATCAGGGTAAAATTGATATACGATGAGTCTGAATTGATTGTAGTTTTATGACTTCTGTATGTAAAATCAATTGCAATTGACTCTTTTTTGTTCTTCAGAATCATAGGTTTGATGTAATACTGATCGATGCTATCCGAAACAAAAAAACTCTCGTAATACTTATTAACCCGGGTAGATGTCGACTTTACCCGCAAACAGCCGGAGAATAAAAGTATAGTGGCTACAAAAAATATATATAATTTCATGATTCTACAATTTAGCATCTACATCTACTTTTTAATTATCCGACTATTTAAATATTCCGAAAAGCCTTTCAGTGTCGTTTTATCCGGATTGGCAGATAACAAACAAAAAGAATATGATTGATTTTTACCCATATCTTTTACAACTATTGCTGCATAAAGAGAGTCTTTTTTGAAATTCAGGAAATAGGTATGTTCGTCCAGCTGCTTATTGAAAATCGAATTATCTCTGAATTTTTTAACATAAAAGTTATACACAGATTTTGAATCTGCACCTACCAGCATTCCTATATATGTCTTATAATCAACAGACTCGACCACTTTGTAGAGGGGTATCTGGAGGATAGAATCACTATTAAGCAAAGGCTCGTACTCTTTAATAAAGAACGTTTTATTTTGATTCTCTGATTCTACGTTTTTCAACCTGAAAGCATAAGATTCACTCAAGAAGATATCGTTGCTTTTGGAGAGACTGGAACATGATGAAAAAAAAGCAACAAAAAGAAGGCAAATAACCGACAATGATGAAATTATTCTCATAAGATTTAATAAGGATCAAAGTTTTATTATGCATCTATTCAGGCACATAACATCAAAAAAAAGAACAGGCCTGCTCTATTGCAGGCCTGTTTTACACAGATATTTATTCTCCTGTTACGATTGTTTCGAGAGTTGTCATCAAACCCAAAAGATCGCTGGTTTTAACATCAACTGTAGAGATTTTAGTGATACCACCATTTTTTGCAGCAGTTTTGATACTTGCATCCTGATCAAACGCCAAAACTCTCAAATAGATAGTAGCTTTTGAAGATCCTACTTTTTTGCCTACCGGGTTAGCAGTAGCCGTCAAAGGCATAGTGATAGAACATGAAGAAACGAATGCGGACAAAGCTAATGCCGCAAGAACTGAACCTGTTGTTTTTTTGAGATTTAACATAGTGTTTTCTAAATTAATTTTTGCCCTACTCATTTGGCTTTTCGGTTACGCCCTGTTTGTGGTTTTCAGACTCCAATTTCAAGATTATGGACAAGCGACATTCGCTTTACAAACTCAAAATATCAGCTTCAGCCCTCAACCATATTAAAAAAAATACAATATAGCTTGTTTTTTTTTTGCAAATATAATATTTTTTATCAATAATGCAACTGTATCTTCAGACTTATTCCATCGGGATATATTTTCTAATTTTAATTTTCTTTCTCAAAATACACGTGATAAACCTATCCTTTATTCAACACGGTAGATATTTAGAATCAGGGAGGTGATACAAAACCAATATAAACATCTGCGCCCGGCTATTTAGACAAAATCCGGAATGTCCGTTTCATCATATTTCCGGCTTCATCTTCTACCACAAGCCGGTGCCTGCCAACCGATGGCGACAACTCTATTTTATGATCACCTTTGGTAGAGGTGATATAGTCGCCATCTAAATGCCAAAAAAGTGTAGCTTCCGGATTTCTGTGAACAGCCTCAAATATCAGTTTCCCCTCTGCATCATCCAGCCCTTTAGGAATATAAATTGCGCTGTTATTATCGGGTGATAAAATATCAAGAACATGCTCTTTTGGTGGCTCGCAACCCTCTGCATAGGGTGGTAGCTGCCTGTATTCGGGGTGATTTCGTTTGTAAAAATACTCCTGAGCCGGGGGTAAAACAAACCAGGGAACAATGTGCATGGAACTCACCGGATAACAATTACCGGTGACACGATGCGTTTCGGAAACATCGAGGTACTGTGGCAAATGAAACGAGCATGCTTTTACTTTAACGCCCAGACGTGGCACCCATCTGTTTTCTGCATCGCAATACCCGGTAGCCCGATAACCACTCTGCTTGCACACAGAGATTCTGACCAAATCAGATGTTGGCTCTTTAAACCATCTGTTTAAACTAAGCGATTTAAAGATTTCGAACATGACCGGTGCCGCATAACTCACCCCCGTAAGTCCGGGTCGTCCTTCTCCGGTAGAATTTCCAACCCATACCCCGATTGTATATTGTGGCGTTACGCCCACAGCCCACGCGTCACGCTGACCGAAGCTGGTGCCTGTTTTCCATCCGATCTTATGCATCGACGCAAAATAATCCCATCCAATCTCTTCCCACGGCCTGTTCACGGTAGAAAGTGCCTCAAACGTAAACCACAGAGCACCTGCATTAATGAGAGAATGATCTGTTGCATCGGGAGTTGCGGCCGGATGATAGGGCCGATAAGAAGACATTCGATAATCGTCCGACTGATATTTTCGGGAACCCGCAGTATAGCCCAGCAGCGAACGTCCCAAAGAGGCATATACAGATGTGGTTTCCCACAAACTCACCTCTGCACCACCCAAAATAAGCGACAGCCCATAGTAATCGGGCGATTGATTGACAGTAGTAAAACCAACCTGATGCAACAAGTTGTAAAACTTATCCACACCGTACTGTTGCAATTCGCGCACAGCCGGAATATTGAGAGAATGAGCCAAAGCCACATCTGCGGGTACTGCCCCATCGTAGGTTTTCTCGAAATTTTCGGGAGCATAACTTCCTATTCGTGTCGGTATATCCGAAACAAGCGATGCCGGCAACATATCTCCTTCATGCAGCATTGCGGCATACAACAACGGCTTAAGAATACTTCCCGAACTCCTTCTCGAGACCACATTATCGACATATTGACTGTTATTTCTGTCCGGTAGGTGTGCATTCCCCACATAAGCCAACACCTCTCCGGATTGGGTATTAAGCACCAGTACCGCAATATTGTTTACATAATTGGCAGCATAATAGCGCGCATATTTTGCAGCGATATCCGCGGCCCTTTGCTGAAGGCGAAAATCGACAGTGGTGTGAATTATTTGCCCCCTATTACCATCGGATATACATTTATTCAGTAAATGGGGCGCCACATCCGGCAATGGCGCGGGCTTCAACGGCAACGGTTCTGATTTAGCCAAATCGCACGTACTACGGTCGATAATGTTGGATTGACACAATTTTTCGAGCAAACGATTCCGCTTTTTGAGGTAAGCCTGGTGATTTTTACCCGGGAATATAAGCGCCGGGGCATTGGGCAAAACGGCCAATGCGGCTGTTTCACCCCAGGAGAGCCGATTGGCCGAACGCCCGAAATAGCGCCACGAAGCAGCTTCGAGGCCTACCACATTACCACCAAATGGAGCATGCGAGGCATAAAGATTCAAAATTTCTTCTTTACTGCACCTTAGCTCGAGACGAAATGCCAAAACCATTTCGAGCAACTTATTGAAGATATTTCGTGGCCTGTTTCCCCGACTCATCCGTATAACCTGCATCGTCAGGGTACTCCCCCCACGTACAATCCGCTGGTGCGATAGGTTTTGCCAGATTGCTCTACCCACAGAAACCGGATTCACCCCTATATGCTTGTAAAAATACTCATCTTCGAAACAAAGAATAGCATCTTTAAATTTAGAAGGAACGGTGTCCGAAACCGGAAAACGCCATTGATAATCGGTAGCTATTCGGGCCGATAGAAATTGGCCATCGGCATCGACCAACACCGTAGAATAACCACTTTGAAAAAGTGGCTCCGGCAAGGAAAACCAAAACCATCCCAAAAAAGTAAGCAGCGACAACACCATCCAAAACCGGGGCTTTGGATAGTGTAACCGATGTTTAACGCAAAAAGGGAAAAATTTTTGTTTAATAAAAACCGATAGCTGAACCTGCATTCTGAATTTAGTTTATTTCACCACTTCCACCCACTGTCCTCTGGTTCGGGCATAAACCGTATTATCATACATCGCTTCGCATTGAACAGAAGGTAGATAAAAGACGCCTGGGTAAGCCGCCTGCAGCAGAACTCTGAATACCTTTTTCTGCCCGCGGTCCAGTCCAAAGTAAGTATAAACTCTATCATCACGAATATCCTGATAACGAGGCACATCTGTATTCAACCGGGCACTTTTCACTTCATCCATGCGCGAGTTTATTATCTCCCAACCCGATGGAAAGATCTGATTAATCGCCAAATCATTGTAATTCAGTCGTGCACCGGGATGGATTACCGCCACTTCAGCATAGAA
The DNA here is from genome assembly GCA_964534355.1 of uncultured Parabacteroides sp. Lineage (GTDB taxonomy): Bacteria > Bacteroidota > Bacteroidia > Bacteroidales > UBA7332 > CAXXIC01. The sequence continues at coordinate 8,529 of CAZHNZ010000073.1, read as the reverse complement.
CTGTGTTCCTTGCTTCAATTTAACCGGATTTACCGCTTTCCCTTTCATGTCGAAATAGTTGACTGTGAGCTTCAGATTCGACTGTTTGGCTTCCGCCAACTTCATTGCCGGAATGCCCTGTTGAGCCACACGAACGTATAGATTCTGACTTGAGTTATTTGTCACAATCAACTGTTTGCCCAAACCGGTCTGGTAATTAATTGCAGTCTGACTAATTGCTTTCGCCGAATGCACAACTGATTTCTTTCCATCCAGCGTGATTTCGCAATTCAATGCAGATCCGCCGGGCGCACGGCCAATGTACTTTGATATGGCCATCAACGCACTAGCGGTAGAATGAGTGCTCAGCCATTGGTCTGACGAAAGTAGTCCGGACAAATCCTGCACAAGAGCACGCGCCTTTACCTGTTGCTTAAGCAGCACCATGGTTTCGAGCATCATAGCCTGATCCCGCTCGAAACTACCATATGTATCGGCATAATTATCCGTATTTCTGGGCAAAGCACCAATACCATTGACAATGCCCGATGCAATATCTGGCTTACCTGCCACAGCATAGGCTGCGGCCAAACGCCAGCGGGCATTAACGGATAAACCCGGCGTTTCGCGCATCCGGTTCATGGCACTCAACACCGGCCTTTTGGCCAATGCCAATGTATAGAGACGATATGCCTGAATAAAATCGGCTCCCGATTGTCTCGCCTTTGGCTGCCAGTTGTTGGCCTCCGTAGTCTGGTAACTTACCCATGGCTCAAGTAGCCCGACCGGCAATGTATAACCCAGCGCCTGCGCTTCGAGCAAAAAATGTCCGGCGTAATTTGTGCCCCAGTCGCAAGCCCCCGACGACTCGCCGGGCCAATAAGAAAAGCCACCACCTGACAACTGATACGATTTTATTTTGGTCAGTGTAGCCTTCACATTGGCCTCAATAGTACGCTTACGGGCTTCGCTCAATTCCATTACCTGATTGAGATAAATCTGTGGAAAAGCAGCGGATGTGATCTGCTCAATACAACCATGAGGATACTGAATCAGATAATCGAGGCGTTTACTGAGATCTATCGGATAAAACGATGAAACCTCAACTGATCCGAAATTAGTGCCGGTAATCCCAACTGCAAAAATGGCTTGCGTCCAGGTTTTTCCGGGACCGACCACGCCGGCTATGATGGAGGTAACCGGTGGATTAGGCATTCTTATTTTTAGATTGGTTTCGGAGGAAGAACGAATCGCTCCGGAACTGACCGTTACCACTATCTTACCTTGCGCAATATGATCTTTTACCTTCAGTTTAAATTCCACCAATTTATCACCGGGTTGTTCGAATGTAACCTGACGAGATTCTCCATCCAAAACAATGAAATGGTTATCAACAGCCATCTTTACCTGAACATTTCTTGCCCCTTTATCCATTGAAAAAACTGTAACCGGAACTTTTATTACCTCCGACGGACTAACAACTCTTGGCAACGTAGACAAGACCATCAACGACTGTCTGACAGGAACCGTCTTTTCGGCAGTTCCATACGCGCTGTTCTGCCCTGCAACCACCATTACACGCACCGAACCAACATAATTAGGCATTGTAAAGGAGTGACTTTTTGTCTCACCGGCACGCACAGAATAGGGACCCTGAAAGAGGACCACAGGTTTGAACCGGTTGTTATTTTCCTTCCCTTTTTTATTCAGATATTCGTCACCACCAATGGCATACAACCCGGACAATTTTCCGGTAAATGCACCCGAAACATACTTATACAAATCCCAGGTACGAACGCCCAATGCCTCATGAGCATAGAAGCTATTCCACGGATTCGGTGTTTTAAACCGGGTTAAATCCAGCAAACCATCATCGACAATGGCAATAGTATAGGTCATCGCTTTACCTTTTGATTCTTTCACCTGAATGGTAAACTTCTCGAGCGGTTTTAGTTCGTTTTTCATCCGGATAACAGGCGTCAGATGCGTTGACGGATCCTCTACCTGAATGGCCTGAACCCCATACATTCTGATGGGAAAATCATTTCTTCCGTGGTTATGTGGCTGAATGTAGGTGATATGAATATAGGCGTTTGGCGACATATCGGGTGTTACCTCAAACGTGAATTTAGCATTGTCCCGGGAGGGCGAAAACCAGAATGTACGCAAAACCTTACTACCGGTTTCTATGCTGATAAGGGCACGTCCCTTGTGTGAAACAGGAAGCTCAACCGACACCTCCTCGCCCACTTTATACTCCTTTTTATTGGTTTGAAACATCAACATTTCGGCACCACCCGGATTTTCGCTTCCGGCATTACTCCACCAACCCTTGCCCGTGGTATAAAACACAGCCGCGGTACTGTGCCCACCATTTTGGTCGGTAATCCGGATCAGCTTCCGGCCCCACGATTCTACACCGGTATTCATCACATAAAGAGCCTTACCATTGCGAACAGTAACAACATCCGACTTAATCAGGTTGGTATGCTGATTGGAAACGTAATCGGCCAGATTTTCCTCGGCAGAAAGGTCCCACCACCAACGCCAGTAAACGCTAAATATTTCCACCTTCACCGTACCACTCAGGGGACGACCATTTTCGTCCACCAAAGCAATCGGAATGACATTATCCTCATCAGAATAAAGAGCACCATTCCAGCCTTTTCCTACCGGAATGCGCACTCCGGCATAGGCCTTATAAGGCGAGTATTTAAACACGGCCCGATCTATGCTGAATTCCCCACCGGCATCGTATGCCATAGTCTTCATCTGCACGGCAACCATACCCGGTGAGTTGGCGGCAATATTGAATTTCGCCTGCACGGTAGTGGCACCTCCGGCATCCAAGGCACCTTTAAAAACTGTAATATCCTGAGGAACAAAAGATTTCGTCGGATCATCAAACACATATCCCGGAAATGCGGGAAATTCTGTTTTAGCAGGTGCCAGTGTTGCATCCACAGTCACCTTAGCGTTGCGGGCCGGCGCTCCGTGCAGCCAGTTCACTTGCAGCTTTCCGTTTTCGGTCACTCCTTTATGCAAAATGTTTGATGGAAAAATCAAATTGATTTTCATGCGGTTTGGCTTCACCGTCTCAATGCGCAGATTGCGGGCAAAAACAGAACTACCAACCAACACTTTAGCAGACCAGTTACCGGTAGGTGCATCGCCCGGTGTTTTTAGCTGAAAGGTGTAAAACCCATTGAGATGCACGGTTTTAACCACCCGCTGTGCGAGTTGTCCCGATGGATTGTATAGCTCCAACACAACCGGATGATTGAAAGGCAAGGCATTGTTTTTATCCTCCAGCACAAAAGTCAGATACATTATATCGCCCGGCCGCCAAACACCCCGTTCGCCATATAAATAACCTTTAACTCCCTTTTTCAGCTCCTCTCCTTTTACATCAAACATACTCAACGACAGCGACGATGCATCATCCAGACGCAAATATCCACGTTGCTTCTCTTTTTTAGCAATCAACACAAAAGGTTTATCGTTCAATTTTACAGTACAAAAACCATCAGAATTGGTCTTTGCAGTTGTAATCAGCTGATTTTGCAAATTCCGAAACTCAATCTCCACATCCTCCATCAGGTCGGTAGTGAGTAGATCGGTCACCGCAACATGATACTCCAGGTTCGATCCGGCTTTGGCTATTATCCCCAGATTAGAGGCCAATACATTGCGTGCAACACGATGGCTGGCATCAATATAATAAGATGGTTTATTCGGATCATCCTTTTCGTCCCAGTTGTAATCAGGATTATTGTACACATCATCTTCGTAGTAACCCCAATACTCATTGGGTTCGTTGTATGCTTCATTCGGGTCTTGCGATCCGGTATAGTTATTGTCAGACCAGCTATTGCCCGCAGCAGGATAGAGAGAATGCTTCCGGCGAAAACTGATTTCTACCCGATATATTGCACCCGGTTCTGGCTTTATCAGTTTCGACAAATCGAGTGCAAACACATTCCACAAAGTGTAATCTACCGGTTCAGAAGCAGTTAGTACCACCTCACCGCTATAAACCACGCGCCCTACCCGCTTCACCTCCTGATTGCCATCCAGCTGATTCGATTGAAGAAACTGAACCATATTATTCTCAAAAATGCGAATAATCTTCACATCCACCCCATTTAAACTTACGGCTCTGAACGGAAATAAAATTCCGTCTGTACCGGGTACAATCACTCCTTCACCGATCAGCTCTACCTGTGGTTTGAGCTCCACAAAACGGACTATTTTCACATAATCCTTACCCATTGATGCCCCGTAAACATTCTCTACACCTGAGTAAACACTCACTTTTACATTGCCAATCAGTGCATTGCCGGGCACAATTCGTGCTTTGTTTCCGTCCACAACTACCCGTTCGTCGGCACCGGGTGTCAATGCTATCAATCCGGTCAGATCCTGCGTTTTGCTCAATGGGTCTGAAAAATACAGATCTACGGCGGCCTTAGGTGCAGTCACAGTCTTTACCTGCATGACTGTAAATTCATCCAAACCCGGTATTTCAATTTCGGCTTTTCCCGATTTGTCGGCCCCTATCAAATCGCCATCCCAGTCGATACGAAGCTGTACAGGCTGCTCATTTCGCCGAACACTGTCGATCATTAGAATATGCGTACGACCATCTTTGCTATGCTCCCATTTCAGTTTATAGTCAGGCTGACTACCCGTCACTTCAACCGATTTTTCCAACAGAGAAGGTTCGGCATAGTCGGCCGTATATATAATATTATGTACCTGTTGCCAGCGTTTATCCATAATCCGACAGGGTGAAATGCCTTCAAATTCGTGACGGATAGACTGACTCATCACCTGAAACCGGAAAGTTAGTGTCTGCAACTCCTTCGGTACGGATATGAATTTACCCAGCTCAAAATCGACTGTGTATATCTCGCCGGCAGGTAAATGTTGCTCAGGCACAAACTCAATAGTTTGCCGGTCTACCCATCGGGCTACGCCTTTTATACCCGGACTTAATGAAAAAGGGTTGAAATCGAGCTGTTTACCGGGCGATGCATTGGGTATTTCCTGCACCAATCTCACCTGTATACGCGTCGTGTTTGAGACCACACCCGAAGTAAAAGAGATAACGTGTGCCGCAAAAGCGGGATCAATCTTCAGCGGTTCAAGCTGTTTTTTTCCACAAGAGTGAAACGAAAACATAATAACCAGCATAACCAGAAACTGGCTTATTTGCCTGCAAAAAACGATACTTACTTTCATATTTATCCGGGATTAATTATTGCAAATCATATTCAATACAACACACAAACAAAATATCATACAAACTGAGTGGTCTGTTTGTATCAAAATCCGCATCGCGGTTTCCCTATTTTCCGGTGTAATAGCTGTAATCCTTGAGCAGTACATCGACCAACTCTCGATTACTTCCAAACGGATTACTGATTTTCATCACCGATTCGATTTTCTCGGAAAGACGAGCCATTATAGTGAAATCAGCGGTATTTGCAGACAATACGGCGCTCTCTTTGATGATACGTATGTCGTTATCCGAAAACAGAATAACCTGATTCTTTGAGAAACGGGGCTTGTAATCTGCCTCCACATCCATCAGTATGGTATGAGAAATATCTATCCCCGATTTATAACTTATTACAGCTGTGCCGGCAGCCAAATCGCCGGTGCGTTGCGTGTGTTTTGTCAAAAACATCGAAATAGTCCCCACAAAAAAACCGGTAAAATAATCAATCAAAGTAAAAATCCACCGGATAATATAGTCAGAAAATCCTGCCTGAAAGCCATCTATCTTAACCACTTTTATCTTCATCACTTTTTTTCCAATAGTCTGGCCATCCATAAAAGTTTCGGACAATAGCGTATAAAACAAAAAAGGAATAGCCGCTACACATATAAACACAATGAACACCTCAGACTCATTCTCCACATAAATACCGAATCTCCTGAGTGTATTTACCAACAATCCCATTATAATCAAATAGGCTATTTTTATCAACATATCAATGATAAAAGCCAACATTCTCTCTCCGATTGATGCCGTGGTAAAAAAAAGTTTAACACCTTGCGTAGTAATAATTTGTAAATTTGACATTTTATATTATTTTTGCAAAAAAGTATGAGAGAAATTGCATTTATACAACAGAATAAGTCAAAATGGCTTACCTTTGAACAATTGTTGAAGGGGAAAAAGAACAGTAATCCGGACGAACTGGCGGATTGCTACATCCATTTATTGAACGACCTTTCCTATTCACAGACCTATTATCCAAAAAGCAAAACCACCATTTACCTCAATTTTCTGGTGTCGCAAATATACAGAAAAATTTATAAAACAAAGCGCATAGAGAAAAACAAGCTGGTAAAATTCTTTGCAGATGAAGTTCCTCGGGTAATTTACGAAAACAGAAAACAGATGCTGTTTGCATTTATCCTATTTTTGTTTTTCACTATACTGGGCGCAATATCCGCCCGATACGATCAAACGTTTGTGCGGCTTGTACTGGGCGACAACTATGTAAACACAACCCTGATGAATATTGAAAAAGGTGACCCTATGGCGATCTATAAATCGAACAAATCGCTCGAATCCTTTGTCGGCATCACGTTCAATAACATCATGGTGGCAGCCAAAGCATACATCTGGGGTATTTCTGCCGGAATATTAACGTTATATATTGCCTTGCAAAATGGAATTATGTTGGGTTCCTTTCAATATTTTTTCTACCAACACGGCGTTCTCGAGGCCAGCCTCAGAGGTATATGGCTACATGGCGCAATGGAAATTTTCAGCATAGTGATTGCGACTATGGCCGGTTTTGTACTCGCAAACTCTCTGCTTTTCCCCCGGACTTATTCCCGACTCTATTCATTCAAAATCGGGGTCAGGGAAAGCCTCAAAATCTTCATCAGCACAACACCGTTTTTCGTAGCGGCCGGATTTATCGAAGGCTTTATCACCAGATATTCAAACACAATGCCACTGTGGCTCAATATTTTAATTATTTCAGGAACACTGATTTTCATATCGTTTTACTACTTAATTTACCCTTTCCTTATCATTAATAAACAAAAGTATGTCAACATTTCAACTGTACAAAAAGAGAGACTTTAATGCCTTTATTGGCGATACAATTCAGTTTTTCAAAGTTTTTCCCAAAAATTACCTGATAAATTTTGCCCTGATAAATGGCGGGTTCATCATTATTTTTGGCATTTTAACGGCCACTTTCAATAACTTTAGTTTGTCGGGCCTGACAAACAACAGGTTTTCTGTATCTGACAACCCGACTTTTGACGCTACAATCATATTGTTTTTAATTATACTCTTTGTTATCGTAGCTTTTGTCTATTCTGTGCTATCTGTGGCTTACCCCATGGCTTATCTCAACCTGGTGGATAATACAGGTAGAAATTCGTTTTCGGCTTCCGAGATTTTCAATAAAATGAAAGAACTGAGCAACAGAATTATTCTTTTTTACATTATTTCTATGTTTGTATTAATCCCTTTGATGATGGTAGCTGTAGTAATAAGTGCTCTGCTTATTTTCATCATTATCGGCTTTCCTATTCTGTTTCTTTCCGTTATTGTATTTTTAACCTGGAGTTTCCAGTCTTTGTATGTATATACATATGATGAAACGGGGTATTTCGATTCATTAAAAAAAGGCTGGGGGATTGTTCGCCGCAAGTTTTGGCACATTGTAGGCAGCACACTCGTCTTATTACTTTGCATCACTGCCATCAACGCTATATTTAACATCATTCCTTTTTTCATAAGTATAGGAAGCACCGTGACCAGTGGCATTAGCCAAACTTCCTTTTTGATAAAGATATTGTCTTTTTCAGGCCTTGTTGTGAGCAGTATTTTATACAATCTTATGTACGTTCAGCAGGGACTAATATTTTACAGTTCAATAGAGACGACCGAACATATACAAACTTATTCTGAAATTGATAGTATCGGAAACAATGAGGAATAAAACGGTTGTTCTGTCTCTGCTTTTTCTGATGCTGATTTTGTGTGCTCCGGTTTACAGCACTCAACCACTGCCTGAAGCCGGTGAAAGCATCACCACTACACGAAAAGAGTATTTCGATCGCATAGACAAAGATACCACAGTTCATCGGGTGACAGCATTCAGAAATGAATTCGAAAAAGAGTATATGTCCGATGAAGATTTCAGATACGAAGAACATATTAAAGGGAAAAACTTCCTGTCCAGACTGATTGATAGTATAGCCAGCTTTCTTAAAAATATCTTTCCATTCTTTATCGAAAACACGAATGGCGAAAATACGCTGTTGACGGTAAGAATCATTAGCGGCCTGATTATTCTGGCGGTTATCTATTTTGTTGTTCGATTTGTGATCAATCACCAGGGAAAATGGTTTTTTCAGAAAAAGAACCAAACCATTCCTTTCGATATAAACAATACCGAACAACTCATAGAGCATGCCGATTTCGAAAAGCTGATTTCAGAAACTGAAAGGACAGGAGACACCCGGCAAAGCATTCGCTTATACTACCTCTGGCTGCTGAAAGAGCTGAAA
>CAZHNZ010000072.1:0-20620 GCA_964534355.1 uncultured Parabacteroides sp. | reverse complement strand
TTCCAGCAGCCACACTACAAGTGCCTCTTCCAGTTTCCGGGCAATGTTTTTATGTCGGTTCAGAAACACATTTTTCACCAGCTGCATACTGATGGTGCTTCCTCCGCGGGCAAATTTCTTCACCTTAATGTCGTGGATCAAAGCCTCACGCAGTGAGTTCATCATAAAACCGCGGTGGTTGTAGAATTGTCCGTCTTCCGATTGCAGCACCGCCATGCGCAGCAGTGGCGATATGCTCTCTATGGGGCGGTAGTCGGGGTTTGCAGGGCCTACCTCAAAGGTGCGCACCGGTCGGTCCTTTTCGTACGCTGTGTACATAAACGGCGCATTCATTTTGGTCAGTTCGCCTGCATGTATCAGTTTAAAATTCTGTTTCTTCATGACCGACTCCAGCTTCAGACTATCCGGATTGGCCAGATCTACATCGAGCAGGAAATGATAACTCAGCTCGCCGCTTACGGCTATCCCGTCCAGCGAATGAAACAACCCTTTGGGCAACGACTCAAACAGGTCGCTTGCCAAAAAACGGTTTTTGTTGATTTCTGCACGCAATTTCCACCGCTCGCCTTTTTCGGCCCGCAGATAGGGATTGAATACAAGTTTGTTGAATTTGACCACCGAGCTACTGTCCAGTTCGATGTAGTTTTTACCTACATTCAGCCGGTAGCTCATTTCGCCCTCGCCCATTTGTATGTTGTCCGGCGACAAACGCGCATGATTTACTTCCATGCCCCGGAATGCAGCCCTGCCCGTCAGCGAAATCTCATCATTTTCCTCTTCTGTATTCAGGTCAAATGCCAGCGCATCAAATGAAATACGAGCCTTATACACCAGATTGAGGTAGGGGATAGTTGCCTTGTGTCCGGGCGATGCGGTCAGTGTACCCGACAGGTTATTGCTCTCTTTATCAATGTATCCTTTGGTGTGCCATATTTGCTGACTCACACTATCTTCTATAAATATATCCGTCTTAAACTGATGCTCTTTTACCTCTATCTTGGGTGTAAATACGTGCGTCTGATAGTTGTTGTTTACCGACAAAATATCCAGTTTTCGTATAGTCAGTTCCGATGGAATCAACCCAAACAGAGTGTTCAGCACCGACGATAGCCGTTTGGCGTAGTTTACATCCTCTTCCTCGCCGGGCATTTCGTCTTTGGTGCCCGAAAACAGGAAATTGTAATTGCAGTAATTCCCTTTTTTGATAAACCGGCAGTTGATAGATTCGGCCTGCAACGAGGTAAGGTCGGCATTGATCAACAGCATTTTCCAGAAATTAAAGTTCGCGCTCAGGTCGCGAATAGAGAGCAGCGTGTCGCCTTTCAGCGGAATCACATCCAGCGATTCAATATGAAATCCCGATAGCCCGTTCAGTTCAAACCCAATCAGTTCAATATCTATCTGTTTGCGTTGTTCTATTTTTTCTATCTTTTGGCTGATAATAAATTGGGCTATCTTCGAGGCCGAAAGCACCAGCAGAATCAGCAGGGCAAAGAGCCCGCCCACAATCCACAAAATCAATTTGCGGTGACGCGAAACCCACTCTCTCAGTTGTTTTTTGCCAATTCCTTTCCAGTTCATATTCTTCTTGTGTTGTTGTTGTTATTCCCTTTTCGGGTGTTGTTTTCAGCGTGCAAAATTAGCCAAAATTAGCTGCATTGTTCTATCTTTATCTATTTAAAATCCAAATATTCTCTATTTCGCCGCATTATTGCCCCATTTCGGGTGTCATGCTCTTTTTTCTGCCGTTTTTGCACTATCTTTGCACCATGCAGAATACAGTTATTATAGACAAAACGCTGAAAAGCATGGGTATTGACACGCTCAACCCAATGCAGTTAGCCACCCTCGAAGCCAACAAAACGGGCCATCATACCATCCTGATTTCACCCACCGGTTCGGGCAAAACGCTCGCCTATCTCTTGCCGCTTCTTCTCACTCTGAATCCCGATTCGCAAAAGGTTCAGGCCATTGTTGTTGCCCCTTCGCGCGAATTGGTGCAGCAAATCGAGCAGGTTTGGCGCAGTATGTCCACCGGATTCAAGGTCGGCACCTGCTTTGGCGGTCGCCCGTCCAATGCCGAAAAAAAGGCACTTCTTGTGCCGCCCACACTGCTTATTGCCACACCCGGCCGTTTGCAGGACCACATCGAACGCGACAACTTCGACCTGTCCGATATTCACACCCTCATTCTCGATGAGTTCGACAAGTCTCTCGAATTGGGCTTTCTTCCGCAAATGGAAGCCATCATCACCCGCATTCCATCTCTGCGTACACGCGTGCTTACTTCGGCCACCGATGCCGTCAAAATACCCGCCTTTATTGGACTGAATAAACCTGTTCGACTCGACTTTTCTGAGAAAAACAACGAGCTCAAAGGGCTGACCATCAAAACCGTGCGTGCCGCCGACAACGATAAGTTCAACCTGCTCTACAACCTCGTTTGCTACATCGGAAACGAATCGGCACTCATCTTTTGCAACCAGCGCGAGCAGGTCGAAAAGGCCAGTGCTTACCTGCGCAGCCGCCACGTGGCCAACGAGTTTTTCCACGGCGGACTCGAACAGCCCGACCGCGAACGTGCCCTTTCCAAGTTTCGCAACGGTAGCTGCACCCTTTTCGTCTCTACTGACCTCGCCTCGCGTGGTCTCGACATTCCCGAAATCAAATACGTTATTCACCTCGATCCGCCCGTTCGGCTCGACGAATTTGTTCACCGAAATGGCCGTACCGCCCGTATGGATGCCACCGGTGTCGCCTACTTCCTTTTAGCCAAAACCGAGGATCTGCCCGATTTCGTACAGCCGGTTCCCCAGCCGCTTATCCTTCCCGACAGACCTGCGCAACCGCCTGTGCCCGAGTGGACTACCCTCTACATCGGTAAAGGCAAAAAAGACAAAATCAGCAAATCCGACCTCGTTGGCTTCATGTTCAAAAAAGGCGAATTGGCACAATCCGACCTCGGTCGCGTCGAAGTCAAAGAGTACTACTCATTCGTCGCCGTCCGTTCACATTGCGTCAACACCCTGCTTCGCAAAGTCGAAAACCAACGCATCAAAAATCTCAAAACCAAAATTGAAATATCAGAATAATTCGGGCGTGTTCCCTAAGGGGATTCACGCGAGGTTACCACTTATATCGTCGCTTTCTTCGTCGCAGTTCTTTTTCTCAAAAATAATCTGTTCAGTTTGTGAATAGTTGCTGTAAATATTTTCTTAATTAAAATTAATTTACTATCTTTATCGGCGGATATGCGTCTTTATATGTTAACTATATCGATGAATGTCCAAAATGATTAAATTCTCTCGGCTCGTTTTCGCACACTTATTCCTCTTGTATTTATCTAATTGGTGTGTTAGCCGAATTTGTTATGATTGCGAACGCCTTAATACCCGCAAATATGGATACTGAAATTACGATCTTAAAGAAGAGAATCGAAGACCTCGAAAAGGAAAATGCGATACTCAAAGAACAGCAGGTGCAGATTACCGAAGCTAAGGAGCTGTATCTCAAAATATTCGAAGACTTTCCGGCTCTGATTTGGCGCTCGCGCTTAGATAAGTTATGCGACTATTTCAACAAAACATGGCTCGAGTTTACCGGTCGCACCATGGAACAGGAGTTTGGCAACGGATGGGCAGAGGGTGTTCATCCCGACGATTTCGACGCTTGCCTCAATACTTATGTTACCTGTTTCGACAAGCGGGAGTCATTCCTCATGGAATACCGCATGAAAAATAAATTGGGCGAATATCGTTGGATACGCGACTTCGGCCGGCCGTTTTACGACCTCGACAATACATTTCTCGGATACATCGGTTCCTGTTACGACATCACCGAAAACAAAGACAATGAGCTTAAACTTATTGAATTGAATGCCACAAAAGACAAGTTCTTTTCTATCATTGCTCACGATCTTAAAAATCCTTTTTGCTCTATTCTGGGTTTTAGTGAGCAGCTGATTGCCCAGGTTAATGACCATAATTACGATGATATTGCCGAAATGGCTGACATTATCTGGCGCTCTTCTGATCGGGTGCTTAATTTGCTGGTGAATCTGATGTCGTGGGCTCAATCTCAAACCGGTAGATTAAATTTTAATCCTGAACCGCTCGTTATAAGTGAATTGGTTGATGATGTTTTGCTGTTGATGAATGGAAATGCAAATCAAAAATCGATCACCATCGTTAGTTATGTTACACCCGATTTTGTCGTTAATGCGGATAAGTCAATGATAAGTACGGTATTTCGGAATCTGATTTCTAATGCAATAAAGTTCTCCAGACCTAATGATGAGATTATTATTTCTTCAGTTTTGAGGAATGATGAGGTAATCATTTCTATCAAAGATAATGGGGTTGGTATTTCTGAAGATAGAATCGGTAAGATTTTCAATATCAGTGATGCAAAATCTACGCAGGGTACGCAAAATGAGACAGGAACTGGTTTGGGGTTGATTCTTTGCAAGGAGTTTGTTGAAATAAATAAAGGAAAGATTTGGGTAGATAGTATCGTCGGTAAAGGGACTACCTTCTCATTTTCTTTACCACTCTAGTCTGGCACCTCTTCGATAAAGTCGGTTTTGCAGTTTTAGTAAACAGTTGTACAAATTGAACAAAGAGTACCTTTTTTTGTATAGATAGTGTAACCTTTGTTTATATTTTTATACATCATGGATATAACACTATTCCGCTTTTTCCTGTCCGGAATATCTGCTATTACGGCCGGACAAGTCGTCATGTTGCTTGTCGGCGCACTGCTTATTTTTCTGGCAATCAAAAAGAAATACGAGCCCAATCTCTTGTTGCCCATTGGTTTTGGTACCATTCTGGCCAACATTCCGCTCTCTTCCGCTGTGGGTGATGAGGGTGTGCTCACCACCTTTTTCGAGGCCGGTATTGTTACCGAAATATTTCCGTTACTCATCTTTGTGGCGGTTGGTGCTATGATCGATTTCTCGCCTCTCTTCCGCAATCCTCTGCTTTTGCTCTTCGGTGCAGCTGCTCAGTTTGGCATTTTTATGACCCTTACTCTCGCTACTTTGCTTGGTTTCGACCTCAAAGAGGCAGCTTCTATTGGTATTATTGGTGCTGCAGACGGGCCCACTTCCATCTATGTAGCTTCGCAGTTTGCCCGAAATCTGCTCGGCCCCATTTCCGTGGCGGCCTACTCTTATATGGCTTTGGTCCCTATTATTCAGCCGCCCGTTATACGCGCACTCACCACACAACGCGAGCGTACCATGCGCATGGAGGGTAATGAGAAAAAGGTATCCAAAACTTCGCTCATTCTATTTCCTATCCTCGTCACAGTGGTGGCCGGACTGATAGCCCCGTCATCTGTTGCGCTCATTGGCTTCCTGATGTTTGGCAATCTGGTGCGCGAGTGCGGTGTGCTCAATAAGTTGGCCGGCACGGCGCAAAACGAACTCTCCGGCATCGTCACCCTGTTGCTGGGTATCACCATTGCCTGCACCATGCAGGCGGAGGATTTTCTCAAGCTGCAAACTCTGCTCATTATCGGGCTTGGTCTCGTTGCCTTTGTTTTCGATACGGCCGGTGGTGTGTTGTTTGCCAAACTGCTCAATCTGTTTTTACCCGACAGGCTTCGGATTAATCCGATGATTGGTGCAGCCGGTATTTCGGCATTCCCCATGTCGGCGCGTGTTATACATCAAATGGGGCAGGAGGCCGATCCGACCAACTATCTGCTAATGCCCGCCGTAAGTGCCAATGTAGCCGGACAGATTGGTTCTGTTATTGCCGGTGGTATCATTCTCTCTATCATTCCATTGCTCTGATAAAATGCTCTAAAATCTTACCTGTATGGAACTGACCAACTTTTACAAAGCTCTCGATGCCACCGCAGTAGGTATGATCGGAATATTCCTCTTTATGCTTATCTTTTATTTTGTCATTGTATTGCTTGGCCGTTTCTTTCCGCACAAGCCGGAGGATGGGGCTGAGTAGATTCCCAATTAATACGGAGTTCTGAAATCTTCATAATTATTCTGCGAAAAAAATCTGTTATTTCATGGTGCAAATTTCACAAATATCGACTACATTTGTGAAAAATATTCCTTAAAATTATGTGCCAATCAGTTGAATGTAAGGTTTTAGAGTATATTCGAATCCGGCAAAGGGGCAAAATCTATTTTTCGGTAGATTTTGCCACATTAGGAAATGCTGAATCTATACGGAAAAGCCTCTCTGCGTTAACAAAAAGGAATGAAATTATTCGTTTGACGCAGGGGATTTACCTGTATCCTAAAATAGACAAAGAGTTTGGTGTATTGTATCCATCAGTTGATGATGTGTGTCGGGCTATTGCAAAAAGAGATAAAGCAAGAATTGAACCTACCGGAGTCTTCGCCCTGCACAGTCTGGGATTATCAACACAAATTCCAGTGAATGTAGTTTATCTGACTGATGGAATTCCCCGTAAAATCAGGTATGGAACCCGAATAATAAAATTTAAAAAGACATCGCCCAAGAATTTGGTAATGAAGGGGCGGATTAGTGGTTTGGTGATTGCCGCATTAAAGCAACTGGGAAAAGAAAACATAACACAGTATGTAGAAACTCAATTAATTAAAGCATTAAGAAAAGAGTCTTACGCAAATATTCAACACGATGTGCTTTTAGCTCCGGTCTGGATATCAAAACTAATACTAAATCTGGCAAAATACGTAGATGATGAATTGGACAAAAGTGCCCGGATCAAGACGAGTTGAAATATTAAAGCTTCTTGAGAATAAAACAGGGTTAAATGCAAAGTCAATCGAGAAAGATTGGTGGGTTACTTTGGCTCTTAATGCCTTGTTTAATGGTATGTATGCTTCTTGCCTCGTGTTTAAGGGAGGTACATCTCTCAGCAAATGCTGGCGAATTATAGATCGATTTTCTGAAGATATTGATTTAGCTATCGACAGAGAATTTCTTGGATTTCCGGGAGAACTGACAAAACGGGAAATTGGTAAGAAGTTAAGAAAAGCATCCTGTTCATTTATTCGAAATGAACTTAAAGCAGATATTGAACGATGTATTCTGGATTGCGGCATTGAGCAGATGCAGTTTTCGTTGGAAGTCAATATTACTGAAGAAAGTAATATTGATCCTGAAACAATTTATTTGCATTATGAATCTGTTTTGGATAACTCCGATTACGTTTTTAATACCGTAAAGATTGAAGTAGGTTCAAGATCTTTAATGGAACCATGTGAAGATGTCTTTATTCAATCAATCATCGGAGAACTACTTCCTGAAGCAGTATTCTCGGATAAAGAATTTGCAGTAAAGGCCGTATTGCCTCAAAGAACTATGCTGGAAAAAGCATTTCTGTTGCACGAAATGCTTCAAAGCCCAACAGCGGGAAAGAATATAAACCGAATGTCGCGGCATTTGTACGATTTAGAAAGACTGATGGATAGTCGTTATTGTGGAAATGTATTGGAAAACAGAGAACTATATTTAGATATAATAAAACATCGCGAACAGTTTACCTCAATAGCCGGAGTTGATTATACCACACATAAGCCTGAGACAATTTGTTTTCTTCCTCCTCCCGAAGTGCTGAAAAACTGGGAAAAAGATTATCTGCTGATGCAGGAAAATATGATTTATGGCCTGTCTTTGAGTTTTAATGAGTTGATTGACAGAATCAGAGAACTGAATAATAAGTTCAATTCTACAAGATTCTGAACTTCTGGCTGGATTATTGTACGCCAGCGAAAGTCGTGATATTTCCTAATATTTTTTGTAACAAGGTATCATTACTTAAACTTTCACCTTTAGTTTCATATTTATTTTGAGCTAAATCCAACGTTGCATATTTATTTGTTGAAGTTCTGCTGTTCTCTTCATTATATATATCTGGTCCCTGTTCTCGATTCTCTGCAATTGCTACAGAATCTCTGCCATTTTCTTCTTGCGTAGATTGCATTTTTTGATCAGGTACATTTATATACTCGATTTGTTTATATGGCCTGTCAATGTATTTAATTATCTCTTTTGTTTTGATAGCAACTACAGTTGGTTTTTCTATTAAAATATTAATGCTGAGGCCGATGAACAAGAATATCAGAGCAGCAGCCACCGATTTATAAAGAGGTATGCTCCGCAAAAGTAGATTTGTCTTCTTTTGATTTGCAAGTAACGCTATATCCAGTCGTTCCTTTATTTTAAAAGATGGATTAGCTGTTGTAATCTTTTGCTCTTTTACTTTGGTGTAAAATGCCCGCATATTATCATATTCATTCCCGGTTATCATATTCAAAACATACTCTTTTTCAGAAAGAGTAAGCTGCTTGAAATCTTTCGTCTGAAGCAGTTTGTCCACTATATCAAATTGATCTGCTGTATTTTTCATGCTCTCAATAAATTTCTGGTTTATAAATCATTAGTTTTTTCGACAATTGTTTTGTGAGGTAAAATAGCCTCGATTTGATAGTTCCTTCCGGAAATCCCATTATTTCAGCGATCTGCTTTATACTCATTTCTTCGATAAATCGCAGTCGGAATAATAAGCGGGAATCTTCATCTAATTTTTGTAATGCAAGCTCGAGTTTAGTATTAAACAGATCATTGTCAATTTTTTCAAAATCATGAGCCGAATGGATTTCAGATTGAAGAGCCTGAACCTGAATGTGTTCATCTCTTACACTTTGATTTCGGTATTCATTTTTCACCATATTTCCAGCCATGGTATAAAACCATGAACTAAATGTGCGCGTATGGTCGAAGCTATCGGGATGCTCAATTATTTTCAGGAATAAATCATGCAACATATCTTCTGCCCTATCCCTCCTGCCATTTAGCAACCTAAAGAAAAAAAGAAACATTGGCTTTGCATACCTCTTATAAAGCTCATCAAAAGCCGACTGCCCGCCTTTGGCGAGCATCGACATTAATTCTTCGTCAGGTATTTTGCTGTAGTTTTTGCGAAATATTGACATGGGCTTATTTGTCTATTTCCTTTAACCATTGAGTATATCCCGAATTCTGAGCAACTGTTCTTGCAAAGTCTTTCATTCGCTTTGCCTTCTCGGGCTCTCCTTTCTTTTTGTAGTATTCCGCCAGTTTTAGAAACGAAATGACATAACCTCCGTTAATCATTCTTGATGCACTTTCGGACGGTGTGTTGACGAAAGGTCTTTTCAGAAAATCTGTCAGAAACTTATTTTCAACATTGTCTTTTAATACAGCAAGATTGTTAAATGGTTTCTCACTGTATTTCAGAGATAAACCAACGAAG
Source organism: uncultured Parabacteroides sp. (assembly GCA_964534355.1). Taxonomy (GTDB): domain Bacteria; phylum Bacteroidota; class Bacteroidia; order Bacteroidales; family UBA7332; genus CAXXIC01. The sequence continues at coordinate 11,368 of CAZHNZ010000072.1, read as the reverse complement.
TACATTTTATTTTCAAATTCCTTGTATTCTTTGGAATCTGTAAATATTGACACATATAACGGTCTGTTTTTTATTGATGTAATCAAATGCTTAAGTAGCTTTTTTGTATTACCTACAGAATCATCTACAAGAGAAACGGGTAAAATGCCATTTTCTTTGAATACCTTTTCTCTATATTCTGATTTATTTGCAGCAATAGATAGATTTAAAATCAATACGTCTGGTCTTATTTTTTGGCTAAATTGCATTACCCAGGCCGGATAAGTATCATTGTCTCCATTTACAACAAGTACAGCATTTGAATCCAATGATATTAAATTGTTATATGCTGTAATAAGTAATTCCTGAGGAATCTCATTGCTTTCGAACCATTTGTTGCATGTGTTCTTAATTCCGGCCTTATCATTCATGAAAATATAATGATTCAATAAGCCGGGTAGAAGCAGGTTGTCATAAGGCCGTAGTTCCTGAGCTTTGAATAAAAACTCAGTTGATGAATTCATCCCGGGAAAATCTTTCTCTAATGATTTCAACAAATAATATTCAAAGGTATTGGGTATTGCCTTCTCTGCCAATTCAATCAACCTCGCTTTGGGAATAAAATAATCGCCAATTTTACTTTCCCATTTTTTATAATCTACAAATCGTCCTGCATTTTGGTTTGCGTAATACCAATAAACCCATGCCATATTATTGGTTGTTCCATTATTAATCTCTTTTTTCCAGGCTTTGGCTTGTTGCTCGTACCAATCAAAATCATGTACCTGACGGGTTATTGAGAACACTAACTCAGGCTTTTGTGAATACCCTGTGAACGAGATTGCACAGAGTGCAATAATCGCAAATAATTTCATTGAATGTTTCATGTTATAAATATTTTAGATGTTTATAAAGTTATACACCTAATGGCATGAAACGTTCAAATTATTTTTTGCTTTTAGGATATTATCTAAGAGTAATATACACGCACTGGTATTGCTCAGCCCTATCCCCCTCATCGCACAATTTTCTCCGTCCACTCCCGCTTTTCATTTCTGATTACAAGCAGATAAACACCGCGTTTGCAGGGCTGCATATCCAGGTTTATCGTTGGCTGGTTGCAGCTTGTCTGCCGGATAAAAGAGCCCGAAACATCTGACAGCCCGATGGAGCAGGGGAGGAGCGACTCCGGCAAATTGATCTGAAGCTGTTTTGTCTCCGGGTTGAGGTACGCGTTTATCTCTTTGTCCGTGTTTTGCGGGTGAATACCATTCACCACCGGATTTGTGATGCTGTGGATGTAGTTTTCGATATTTACATACCCGTCGCCATCGTTATCTTTCATCGCATCGGAGGTTTTGTAGTCTGTTCCGTTCTTCATCTCCCACGCATCAGGCATGCCGTCTTTGTCGGTATCGGTGGGCAGTGTTCCGCCTTTAATCACGCCCGGCCCTTTGGTGGGCAGCGTATCTTCTTTGGTGATAAAGTAGCCTTTGGGCCCCAATGATTGCAGATCGAGCATCAGGTTTTTGTCCACCTCATCGCGCCGGAAAGAGGCGCCTGCATTGGCGATAATGCTGAAATATGCTTCGCGTGCGGTCATCTCCTTTTTCAGGGGCGGGTAGTTGTTGGGTGTGGTTTGTCTGTGCAGCAGCGTAGAGTAGTTGGTAAATTCCACGCCATCGAGTATGCCGTTGCGGTTTTTGTCGAAGTAATTTCCTTTCAGATAGGCAAATACGGTAGAGTCGCCTCCCACTATTCCGTCGCGCGTACTGCCCACTCCGCAGATAAAGTAGTTGTTGGTCACATTCGAATAAGTATTGTAAGCTGTTCCGCCGCCAAAGTTGTAGCACGAAGCGCCCCAGTTGTACACCACATTATTTACATACTGGTGGTTGCAGGCCTGTTTGGGGTTGCGGGTCCAGTTGTTGATGTAGAGTGTACGAAGCACGCTGAAGCGGCCGTTGGTCTGCATCAGTCCGCCGGTGGAGTGCGGTTGCAGCCCATGCGAAATAATACAATCCTGAAATGTAATGCTGTCGAGTGTCTTTGTGCCGTCGCGGTTCATGTCTAGTGTGCCATCTCTTCCCCACGATATAGAGACGTGGTCGAAAATGAGATGACTGCCACTGGAAACACCCACTGCGTCGCCGCCATCGCGACCCACAATGCCCATTCGGAAACGAATATACCGTATGATGCTGTGCTTTGATCCGCCAAAAGCCACTCCGTTGCCATACACACAGATACCATCGCCCGGAGCCGTTTCACCCGCAATGGTGAGGTATGAGGAAACGGAGAGCGGTGAAATCAGGCGGATAACACCACCCACATCGAACACGATGATGCGGTTGGGTTTGCTCACCGCGTCGCGGAATGAACCTGCGCCCGCGTCGTTGAGGTTCGTTACGTGATAGACTGTGCCACCCCGTCCGCCCTGAGCGAACCGGCCAAACCCTTCAGCTCCCGGAAAAGCATGTTGTGCAGCGTTTGCAGATATACAAATAATAAGTGAAAAAAGAACGATGTAAAGCTGTGTTTTCATGAGAAACTGTCTGTGTGAGAGAAATTTGCCCAAAAATAGGAATAATCTCCGAAAGTCGTGCGGTTTGGGGTGTTAAAAGGTGGGTTTGGGGTAAACCAAACACTGATAAAAGATTATCTGACGGACGGTTTTGATGGCGGCATGGGGTGTGCCCCGAAAATCATCTTCGTTAATAACATCTCACCTCAATGAAGAATGGCCGGAGTAAAATGGCGTAAACACTATCATCTGCATTTTGGGTATGAAGGTTAAATATATCCGAAAGCGCTGATTTTTCGTATAATAGTTATATTTTTGTATAAAAAACAATTCGTATGAAAACAATCTCAATAAACATACCGGATATGTCAGACCTCGACTGTAAAGAGCTTACCATGATGGTGGCTGCACAGTTGTATGAATCGGGAAAACTATCTCTCGGACAAGCAGCAGAAGTAGCCGGTTACACAAAACGAACATTCGCCGAACTTTTGGCAAAGTACAATGTATCCATCTTCAACTACCCAATTAATGAACTCTCCGGCGATGTCTCAAATGCATAGATCAATAATTTCTGACACTAGTTGTTTGATTATTCTATCCAAAATACAGGAATTAGATTTGCTCAGAAAAGTTTACGGAAATATTATTACAACCACCGAAATTGCTGATGAATTTGGTGAGAAATTGCCTGATTGGATTGAAATAGTTGATGTCAAAGATAAACTTCGCCAACAAATACTGGAGACTCAAATAGATAAAGGCGAATCTAGTGCAATTGCATTAGCACTTGAAACACCGTTTAGCACGCTAATAATTGATGACCAGAAAGCTCGAAAAATGGCAAGTCAACTTGGGTTACGATTGACCGGAACGATTGGTGTTATTATTAAAGCAAAAATTTCCGGGAAGATTGATTCTATCAAACCCATAATTTCAAAAATAAAAGAGACCAATTTCAGAATTTCACCCGAACTCGAAATTCAAGCTTTGATTGAAGCAGGCGAGGCTGGTTTTTAGCTTTGACTAGATTTGCTTGCCGCCCGACTCAAGCTGTTTGCACTTCGACATTATCATGCCGTAGTTCGACTTTCCGAATCCCGTAGCTTCGGATATAATTTTTGCGTACTGATAAAAGATTATCTGACGCACGGTTTTGATGGCGGATGGAGGCATAGAGTGGGTGGTTTTTTGTATAGCCAAAAGTGGAAATGTTTGTTGTTTGGATTTTCCGTTTAGTTCAGTCCTTAAGAAAATTCATTAAATAAATGCTCGTTCTGATTGTAATATCAGAAAATTCTGTAACTTTGCATTCAAGTTCATTTCTCATTCGAGAAAAGGAAATCGAAAAACGCAAGCCTTTGATGCTCTGCGTTTTTTGCTTTTATGTAATGTCGCTGTGTTCAATAATTACCCAACTGACATTTTTGCTGATTCTTTCCAAAGATATGAAGGCATTGCTTCTTTTAATTCCCATGTGATGCTCATAGGTTTAGACCCATAGTAGTTAATTAGATTAGCTTCGCCGATAAAAACATATGACATAGTATTTTTAAACTCATTTTCATTGCATTCTCTGACAAATAGCAATATTGTTTTTCCGATTTCTTGGTGCTGGATATATGATAACCCTCTTCCTCTATCTGGTCGAGCGGAGTTTTGCGTTTGCCAATGGAAAAGATTTTCACTTATTGCATAATCCTGATAAAGAGTCGTTGGTGAAAAGTCTTTTTCTGATTTAATCAGATCGACGAAAAGAATTTCTGAATTAATTATCGCGTTGTATGCGCATCCTTCTCTGTTACTTGATTTTACATCGAATGAACTCATTCCAAATGCAACCAGAATTTGATCTCTTGTATATCGACCGTGTATTTTCAATGGTTGTTGATAAGGCAAAATAATTTCTTTTTCAAGAAAATCAATTCTGTCAAGCAACAACTCCAGTAATTCAATTATCTCATCAACAAGGATTTGGTTTTTACCAATTGCTCTGATGCTATCTTCGAGAGAATTGAACAATCCTGGATTTTGCCAAATATCATAGTAAAGCATTAAACACATTGTTTTTTCATTCTCGTTTAGCTTCTCAATATCAATTTGGAATTTCTTTTTTGCCAGTGATAATATAAATTCAAAATACGAAGTGGAAGAACAAGATAGCCATTTTTTACTTATTGCACGATATATTTCCGTTTCGTTTATTGGCGAAAAATCCTCTATTTGACCTGCTCTTGCACATAATCTTTTCCAGGTTGAATTTCTATTGTAAATTAATTCTAATGGAAAGTGGTGTAAGCGAAGGAAGTTCTTCAACGTCAGATCGAGTGTTGTTTGATGTTTGAAATTTCTGATTTTTACCAGAAGCTGATTGATATTAAAGTTTGTTGCCTTTTGTATGTTGTCAAGAATAAAGCGTTTTGCCTTCTTTTCCAACACGATAGAGCAACCCAGTGGGAGATGAGGGAAATCAGACTCAATTTCTTTGTGTATCGGTGTATTTGTTTTGCCAACTAATGCTCTGAATTTTCCTTCAAAATCATATTCAGGACGGGAGTTTCCTACGAAATCGAGTACAGTAAGGCACTCTTTGTCGTCTGACAATCTTAATCCACGCCCCAATTGTTGCAAAAATATTGTCAAGCTTTCTGTTGGACGAAGAAATAAAACGGTGTCAATTTCCGGAATATCAACACCTTCATTGAAGATATCTACGACAAACAAATAGTTGATCTCTTTTTTCTTAAACTTTTGCCTCAAATCATCTCTCAATTGATTGCGATTACTGACTATATAATCTGCTTTTAAGCCTGACAAAATAAATTTTTCGGCCATGTATTGAGCATGTTCTTGTGAAACACAAAAACACAATGCTCTAACATTTTCAATATCATTTACATATTTATTTAAGTTATTGATTATTTGGACAACACGATTGTCGCTCTGAGTATATAGTTTTGTTAACTCAGCGGGTGAATATTTGCCATTTTGCCAACTAACTTTTGATAAATCAATGCTATCTGTAATGCCAAAATATTGAAAAGGGCAAAGTAATTTTCTGTTTAGGGCTTCCGGTAGTCTGATTTCGGCAGCAATTGTATTGCAAAAGTCAACTAAGATATCTTCATTATCCATCCGTTCGGGTGTGGCAGTTAACCCCAATAATATTTGGGGGTTAAATCGATTCAAGATAGGTCGATAGCTATTTGCAACAATATGATGAACTTCATCTATGATGATGAAATCATAAAATGAATTAGATAAGGTAATGTCGTTTATCCGATTGTTTAAGGTTTGAACCGAAGCAAAAACATAGTCGTATTTTTCAGGCTCTATTCCATCCACCCACAATTCGCCAAAATTATTATCGCCCAAAATGCCTTGAAATGAAGCTTGCGCTTGTTGTAAAATTTCTTTGCGATGAGCAACAAATAACAATCTTGAAGATGGATTTTCGTTTCGGAATTTTTTATAGTCGAAGGCTGAGATAACTGTTTTTCCAGTTCCGGTAGCTGCCACGATCAAATTCTTGAGACGATGATGAATAGTTCTTTCAACCTCAAGTTTTTCGAGAATTTCCTTTTGAAATTGATATGGTTTTATGTCGAAATAAAAAGTTGCTGTTGTTCTATCGTGTGTCCGCTCTTTTTTTAAAGCCACTTTCAGCTTTTCGGAATGCTTATTATTGTCATATAGCTCAAAATCTTTGTCTTGCCAGTAGGTCTCGAATGTTTTTTTGAATTTATCAATAATATGAGGAACCTCTTTGGTGGTGATTTTGAGATTCCATTCGAGTCCGTTCGTTAAAGCAGAGCGAGACATATTTGAAGAGCCAATATACCCGGTGTCGAACCCTGTGTTGCGTAAAAATAGGTAGGCTTTTGCATGTAAGCGTTCGCTTTCGGTGTTGTACGAGACTTTTATTTCTGTATTCTTAAGCTTTGATAAAAATTCAACAGCTTTGTAATCCGTTGCACCCATATAAGAGGTGGTGATTACACTAAGTTTTCCGCCTCTTTCTGTGAACTCAATCAATTCTTTTTGAAATATATTTATGCCCGAAAACTTGATAAATGAAACTAAAAAGCAGATTCTATCCGATGAGAGAATTTCTTTTCTTATTTCGCTGTCAAGTGATATGCCCGCATTACTCCCTGTAAATAATTCGCTCTGAGATAAACCTGTGTATGGTGTTATTTCCTTTAAATGTTTGTTGAAATCAACAATACCAGAATCTAGTTGCTTGAATATTGCTGTTAGAATTTTTGCTTGAGCATCAATTATATCTTCTTCAAAATCATCTTCTTTTATTTCGTCACGTAATAGTCTAATAATTTTGTTAGAGACCTCAATTTGTTGTTCTATATCTCCATTGACAAGGCTTAAACCGTATTGTATGACATCTATAAGATATCGTGATAGCACTTTAGATGCTTCTTGTTTGTCGATTGCATTGGATTTGATGAAATAATTTTCTCTTTCAAAACTTTCAATTTTTGATGCAACAAGCTTGTTTACAAGTTGTTCGTATAATCCAGTTTGCATTGTGTTTTGATTCTTATTAAAATAATGAGTAAAGTGAAACAAACGACAAATCAATTTTCGTTTAATGGATTGATAAGTTGTTTTAACCGGATTCAAAATTAAAATAAAATTTATTCATAGGCTAATATATGGTAATTTATTTAATTGAAATTTTTAATTATTTTTCCGTCCAAGACTATTTCTCCAAGCAAACAGTATTAAGCCACCCATTCATCTCATTCAAATATTAAATATACTCAGCACTTTTATTCAGTTTCTGATTTTTGTTTATCATCATTCAGGTCTATCACTTTAAGATGCCATACATCATAATCGGATAATATATCATCTAAAAGTTCTTTCGTAAAGTCTGAGTTTCCAGGCAAAATAGTGCTGAATATTTCAACTCTATCGTCGGCAGATAATTCGTTGACTTTGTCATTGTCGCGAAAGAAATTCATAAAATCATTTGTCGTCAATTTCTTATAATCATAACATTTCGAAAGCCTTACTTTTCGCACAAATGAATTTATGGGCAAAGCTCTCACAACTTGAGTATTGCAAAAAGGACAGTGTAACAACAAAATATTTTGTGGTGGAGTCCATTCGCCCCTACAATTTGGGCATTTCAATAATTTCCAGACAAAATTCATTTCTTCCCCAGCAATAATTTAATAATAGCACTACCGATCTTTCGTTCTATACCCCCTTTAGTGGTAGGGATACCGGTTTGGCGGGCAAATTGTTGTTTTGCCGCAGTGATTCCGAGGAATCGTTTGAGTGAGAATGAGAATCCGCGCATGTTTTTTTTGTTTTAGTTGCATCTCCTTCGGTGAATATGCGTGACAAAGGTACGTTTGGCTTTTGACAGCTTTTGACAACGGGTGTTTTTTTTTGCTGCTGCGAGTTTTTTTATCTTTTCCACGAATAAATAGCTCTTGTTCACTCTGCACCCGCCCCACATTCAAAGACATTCCTTCATTTCCACTCAGCACCTACAGCGCATTCGCGGGTGAAGACAGCTGTACGTTTTGCATATGATAATTGTTGATGAGTGACGGGTTGTTGCAAAGTTGCAGCGATGGCGCAATCGAGGGTAAAGGCTATTTTGCTCTTTGCACCTACGGCGCACTCGCGGGTGAAAGGTCGTTGCCTGCCCTGCACATGTATTTTATTTAAGAGTGTTGTGTCGTTGCAGAGTTGCATAGATGGAACATTCGCAGGAGAAGGGTCGTGGCGCGCCCTGCACCTGTCACGCATTTGCGAATAAAGCACGATTGTATCTGTTGTAATTAAAAAAAACGGCCATCCCCGGGGAGGGGTAGCCGCATTTTTTAATAGAAACAAACAAAGTTAACGGTACATACTATCTGTCGTCATGTTTGAAGGGTGACTCATGCCGATTGGGGCGTGGTGCCGGATTTTTCGACAGCGGGAGTTTCCGGGATAACGCTGTTTGGGGCTGCTTCGGTCGTTTTTTCTGCCTGTTGCCGCTGGTAGAACAATTTGATGTATTTCGCCAGATACTCCCGGAGCGAGCACCACTGAGCGGAGTTGGGCTCTTTGGTTTTGAGATCCACCAGTTTTTCGAAGTTTCGGAGACTCTCTTCGAGCAGCTTTTTGTGGTGGCATGCGTTGCTTGTGTTCTGAAGCGTTTTGCTGTAAATCAGGAACTCATTTCGGGTGGTCGAGTGGGTTTTTACCGAGTTGATAAAATTCTCTGCGTTGGTTTGTAGTTTCAGCATTTCGAGGGCAGGTTTTAGTTCCGGCTCTGCGAGTCTGCTTTGTACCACCTTGAAGTAGAAGTTCCGGTCGTTTGTGGCCAGTTTTTTTACAGCGGAAAGTTTCCGGGTAAAGGCCGGCATGATTTTTTCGGCGGCGCTCTTTTGTCCGGCATCGCTGGAGTTCAGAAATGTTTCAATCAGCTTTTGAAGCACCGACAGTTTTGTGTACTGATCGTTGTACGCATCAGTCACTTTGCTGCGCATTGTTCTGGTCGTGTTGTTGTGCATTGTGTTTCGCATGTTTTGCAGATTGGTTTTGATATCTGCGACAAAGCTGATTTTGTCGATATCTGCAATTTTGCTGTCTGTGATGATTTGGAGGTACGCTTCGGCGATTTCTCCCAGGGGTAAGATTCTTTCCCGTTTCATTTTTGATTTTTTTTAATTTATACTATGATAGTTCTCTCTTTACCTCTCTTTTCCGGTAATTCTGTTGGATTGGCTGACACGGCAGGCTTTGTCTGGTTGTGCAGTCTGAGTTGAGCTGCGGTATGGGTTTGGCCGTTGGTGTGAGTCTCGTCCGGTTGTTGTACAGGTGTTATTTAGCACTCTGTTTGATTTACCAGCTTCGAATTAGTAAAAACTTTGCAAGTATAAGGTTTTTTGTTTATTTGTCAAAATATTATTCCAGAAATAAACTGTGTTGTTGAAAAGTTTTATGATTATTTCTTTAAGTTGCTGAAATATAGATGGGTGTATTTGTTAATATGTTGATTTGGTTGTTCTGATTTGATTTTTTAATTTTGTTATTTATTTATTTTAGGGCTATTATTTTATTTCGAACGTCGTGGTGATTCTATTTTTAGATAATTTAAATGTCATTGTTGATTAAAGTAGAGTGGTTTCTTTTTTATTGCCTTGCTAATGATGTTGCGGTGAATGGTGGGATTTCTCACTGCGTTCGAAATGACATTCTGGCCGATGTGTGGTGGATGGTGGGATTTCTCACTGCGTTCGAAATGACATGCTGGCTGATGTGTGGTGAATGGTGGGATTTCTCACTACGTTCGAAATGACATTCTGGCTGATGTGTGGTGAATGGTGGGATTTCTCACTGTGTTCGAAATGACATTCTGGCCGATGTGTGGTGAATGGTGGGATTTCTCACTACGTTCGAAATGACATTCGCCGCTTGGGGGATAAAAAAAGCAGTAGCGGCAAAGCCGCTACTGCTTTTTTTATCCCCACCCCCTTTTTTTTAGAGGGTTTCTCCGTCATTTCGAACGCAGTGAGAAATCTGTTCCTTTATCCTTTATCCTGTGGTGTAGTCGTAAAAACGCAGTGAGAAATCTGTTTTACGTTATACGTTTTACGTTTTACGTTATACGTTTACCCGTTTACGGGCAGCCACAAGGGCAGCCCCTACCCATAACCCGTAACTAAAAAAAACTACTTCCGTTTTCCATGCCCACGTCCAAACGTTTTAGGCGCAGCCGGTTTTTCTTTGCGGCGGAGTTCGCGGGCTTTGGGGTTGACGGCTTTGGGTGCAGACTGCTTTTGAGCCGGCTTTGCGGGGGCGGCAGCCATCTGGCGTGAGATGGTGCGGGTTTGGGCTTTAACGCCTTTGGATGCCTCTTCGGTAGAGGAGGATTGGCGTACTGCGTCCTGTATGGATTTGTATTCGGCCTCTTCGAGAATGCGCCAATCGCCGGTGGCAAGGCCTTTGAGGGTGATGTTCATGATGCGGATGCGCTCGAGTTTCACCACGTCGTAGCCGAAGTGTTCGCACATGCGGCGTATCTGGCGGTTGAGGCCCTGGATGAGGATGATGCGGAAGACGAACTCGGACTCTTTGGTGACGAAACATTTTTTGGTCATTTCGCCCAGAATAGGTACGCCACTACCCATGCGATGAATGAAGTCGTCGGTGATGGGTTTGTCCACCGTGACGAGGTACTCTTTTTCGTGGTGATTGCCGGCACGGAGTATTTTGTTGACGATGTCGCCGTTGTTGGTCAGGAAAATGAGGCCCTGCGAATCTTTGTCGAGGCGGCCGATGGGGAAGATGCGTTCGGGAAACCCGATAAAGTCGATGATGCTGTCTTTGACGCCAATTTCGGTGGTGCTGACAATGCCCACAGGTTTGTTGAAGGCCAGAAAGATGAAGTCGGCCTCCTGTTTGGCTTCGATAAGCCGGCCATTGACAATGACTTTGTCGCGGCGGGTTACCTGATCGCCGATTTTAGCTTTTCGTCCGTTGATGAGGACTTGTCCCATTTCGATATATTTGTCGGCTTCGCGCCGGGAGCATACGCCACTTTCGCTGATAAACTTGTTGAGTCTGGTAGATTCCATTTGCAATATTTGTATTTGAGCGGAAAGATAGCGAAAAAAATCAACCACAGCAAACAGTGTGAAAAAATAATTTGTAACTTGCAGCCATTAAAATTTATGAAAAAATATATTTGAGTAATGAACAGACTGGTGTGCAAAACAATAGACCTGCGGCAGGGAGAGCCCAATAGCAAACGGGAGGAGATTTTATCCTATTTCCTGAAAACTTGGGAGGTGGACGAGAAGTTGTATTCGGTGCTGAAGAGTGACGATACCTTTTATA
>CAZHNZ010000071.1:0-20959 GCA_964534355.1 uncultured Parabacteroides sp. | reverse complement strand
GGCTGCTGGGCCGAAACGGGTAAGCTGTTTGGCGAAGCCGTAAAAAAGACCCGAATGGCGATGAGCAAAACCAATCTGTCCCTCTCGGGAATTATCTGGGTACAGGGCGAACGGGATGCCAACGCGATCCTAACCAAAAACCAAACCCCGGCAGAATATCAGGCCGCTCTGGAGAGCGTGATTCTTCGTTTCCGCAAAGAGTTTGGGCAGAAATTGCCTTTCTACATCGTCCTCACCGGTAATCAGACTGACAAAACTACAGAAGGCACCGATGCCGTGCGCAGCGCACAGATGGCTGTTGCCGCAAAGCTGAAAAATGTATATATCACCTACAAAGAGGCTCAAACTTTCCCGCAAAGGGGCTGGCTCAAAGACAATGTGCACTACACTCAGCAGGGACTGAACGAAATTGGTGAGAAAACGGCAGAAGTGGTTTTCAAAACTGCTTTCACCGCCAAAGAACAAAAAGAGGCGGCGTCGGTCAGTCGCCCCATCGACTACAACTTCGGAGCAATGCTTCAACCTGTTCCGCTCGAAAATCGCTTTATCGACGATGAGTACGCCATCTGGTGTGGCTCTGTTATAAAAGATAAAAACGGGAAATTTTACATGTTTTACTCACGCTGGCCAAACAAAGACGGTCATCAGTCGTGGATCTATAATTCGGAAATTGCTTTGGCGAAAGCTGATAAACCCGAAGGACCCTACAAACATGTGAAAACTGTTTTGCCCGTTCGCGGCATTCAGTATTGGGATGGAAATGTAACTCATAATCCCTACATCACCCAATACAAAGGCAAATATTACCTCTACCACATGGGAACTACCGGAACCGGCGAGCGCAACAACACCAACTGGTGGACCCGTCGAAACGGTCAGCGCATCGGCGTTGCGGTAGCCACAGACATTGAGGGGGAGTGGAAACGCTTCGACAAACCGGTACTATCGAACAATGAAAAAGATACAACGGCCTACGATGCTATGCTGGTGAGCAATCCCGCCATTACCTTCAACGACAAGGGCGAAGCACTGATGGTGTACAAGCAGGTGTGTAAAAACGGGACGCTCAAAGGAGGTCGCGTTCGCTTCGGTGTGGCCAAAGCCAAATCGCCGCTGGGGCCTTTTGTGAAATACCCCAATTCTATCTTCGAATCGAAAGACAGCAAGAGTGCACACATGGAGGCGGAAGATCCCTTCATCTGGTTCCAAAAAGGCTACTACTACGCCATCGTTCGCGATGTGGTGGGCAAATTTACCGGTGACCTGGGTGCATTGGCGCTGATGGTTTCGAAAAACGGAATTGACTGGGAGCCGGCCAAACATCCGCTGGTGATCGGAAGCTCTTTTGCCTGGGCTGATGGCACACAGAGCGGCATTGCCATTGAGCGGCCATGGGTGTATTTCGAAAATGGAAAACCCAAATTTCTGTATGGCGCCATGGGTGTGGATAAAAAACGCTCACATACTTTCAATGTCGCTATCCCGCTGAAATAAACCAACCTTACTCAATAAACAGAATGAAAAACTTACGCATTATTTTCACACTGGCACTGGTGGCCATTTGCGCAGCTTTGCCGGCGAAAAAGAAACCGGTTGTTGCAATCAAAGCACAACCCAAACAAGAGAATGCTGTTCGCCAACGCTTGTCGCTCGACAAAGGATGGCGTTTCAATTTAGGTGATATCGCATTTCCGGTTATCACTGGCCACAGTATGTCTTACGGCAATGCCAAAGCCGGTAAATCGTGGGGTGCTGCCGCGCCCGAATACGACGATTCGAACTGGAGAATGGTCAATCTGCCTCACGACTGGTCGGTCGAAATGCCTTTCGACTCTACAGAAAATCTGTCACAGGGTTACCGCAAAAGAGGTTTTGGCTGGTATCGCCGCAGTTTCAAACTTTTGCCTTCTGACAAGGGCAAACACATCGAACTGCAATTTGATGGTATTGCTACCCATTGCACCATATGGTTCAACGGCACGGTGGTCAACCGCAACTTCTGTGGCTACAACAGCATCTATATAGACGTTACCCCATTTGCCTACTACGGCGATGAGCTGAACACCATCTCTATCCGTGTGGATGCCGTTCAGCAAGAGGGCTGGTGGTATGAGGGTGCGGGTATTTACCGCCACACCTGGCTGGTTAAACGCAACCCGACACACATCACAACGGACGGTGTATTTGCCCAACCGGTAAAAAACGCACAGGGTGAATGGAACATTCCCGTAGAAGCTACGCTTTACAATTCGGGCAAACAAAATACAGATGTTGAGGTAGAGGTTTCTCTGCTGGACAAAATGGGGAAACAGGTGGCTCAACGCAAAACCACCACACCCATTGCTTTTCTGGGCAAAAGTGTGGCTAAAATGAATATTCCGGTGAGCAATCCCGAATTGTGGACACTCGACAAGCCAACCATGTATCAGGTGAAAACCGTAGTTCGCGAAAAAGGGAATGTAATAGACACATTGCTTACTACATGCGGATTCCGCACAATCAAGTTTACTGTCGATTCAGGTTTTTACCTCAATGATAAGCATGTAAAAATAAAAGGTGTTTGCAACCACCAGGATCATGCAGGTGTGGGTGTGGCCGTTCCCGACAAACTTTGGGAGTTCCGCCTGCGCCGTCTTAAAGAGATGGGGGTAAACGGCTACCGTTGTTCGCACAATCCGCCTTCCGTTGAATTTCTCGATGCCTGCGACCGCATGGGTATTCTCGTGATGGACGAAAACCGCAACTTTAATGTTACACCCGAATATACCCGTCAACTGGAATGGCTGGTTATACGCGACCGCAATCACCCCTCTGTCATTCTTTGGTCTGTATTCAACGAAGAGCCGATGCAGGGAACCGAAAACGGCTACGAGCTGGTTCGCCGTATGAGCGCAGTGGTGAAAACTCTCGACACAACACGTCCCGTTACAGCTGCGGCAAGTGGCGGATTGGGTTCTGCTAAAAATGTGGGTCACGCAGTAGATGTAATCGGGATGAATTATCAGGTGTGGAATTACGACAAGGTACATCAGGATTTCCCCAATACACCCATCACAAGCTCGGAAGATGCTTCGGCATACATGGTGCGCGGAGAATATGTTACCGACAAGAAAAAATGTCTGCACGACTCATACGATACCCAAAAAGCCCCCTGGGGAACCAATAACCGCACCGGTTGGAAACTGGTGAACGAGCGTCCGTTTATCGCTGGTTGCTACATCTGGACAGGTTTTGACTACCGCGGCGAACCGCAACCTTACAGCTGGCCGGCTGCCGGCGCAAGCTTCGGACTGGTCGATCAGTGTGGTTTCCCCAAAAATGCCTTCTACATCCGCAAAGCTCAGTGGGTGGATTATCCGGTATTGCACCTGGCTCCTCACTGGAACTGGCCTCAGGATCAGATTGGAAAGCCTATCAAGGTAATGGGTATCACCAACGTAGAGAGCGTGAAACTTTTCCTCAACGGCAAATTGATCGAAGAGAAGAAAGTGGACAAATACGAAATGGTAGAGTGGACAGTTCCTTATCAACCGGGTAAATTGTCGGCTATCGGCTACAACGGCGGCAAAGAGGTGGTTCGCTTTGCGGTGGAAACTACCGGCGAACCGGTAAGCCTTCAACTGATTGCCGACCGCAAATCGATGGTCAACGATGGTCATGATGCGATGCCTGTTACCGTGCAGGCTCTCGATGCCAAAGGTCGCGCTGTGCCTACTACTAATATTCCTGTAGAGTTCGAAATTGCCGGTTCGGGAGAAATTATCGGTCTGGGCAACGGTAACCCCAACTCGCACGAACCTGAAAAAGGCAACAAACGCAATCTCTTCAACGGACTGGCACAGGTTATCTTGCAAAGCAACCATACTGCGGGTTCTGTTACGCTGACGGCAAAAGCAAAAGGTATGAAACCGGCAACGATTACATTACCCGTTTACGATACAGTACAAATAGCGACTGTTCCCGTGGCTACACCATCACTCAATATCAACCGCTGGAGAGTCTCTTCGTTTTTTGCCACCAAACCGGTAGCTACACAGGAGATTGCCGATTTCGACATGAACACCTGGACAGGCGTGAAGGCCGGTAACCTGACAACGCTGACCGATGCCGGTTTTGTCATCTTCCGTGTCGATTTCAAACCGTTTGCCGGACAGAGCAAAAATGGCGGACGTGTAACGATCAAAGGTGTAACCGGAAAAGCAGAAATCTGGCTTGATAAAGTGCTGGTGGCCACCAAAACAACCACAGCCAAAGAGGATATCACTTTCGACCTGCCGGCCAAAGAGGGCGACCGCAAAATCAGCGTGTTGTGCGAAGGCGCTAAGGGCGATAAAGTGGGTATTGCCGGTATAATTTCTGTGGGAACAAAAGAATAAGCACACACAAATCTATCTTAATTAATAAACAAAACACAAATCTCAAAACGTATGAAAAGAGTCTTTTTTCTCTCTCTTCTGGCACTTTTTTTCTCGGCGAATAGCTTCGCCCAAAAGAATCTGGTGTTTGTAGAAGCAGAAAATTTCAAAAACAAAGGCGGTTGGGTGGTCGATCAGCAGTTTATGGATGTGTTGGGCACATCTATACTGATGGCCCACGGTATGGGAATACCTGTGGCTGATGCCTCTACAACGGTAAAAGTACCTGTTTCAGGTAAATACAAAATCTTTGTGCGTACCCGCAACTGGACAGCACCCTGGTCTGACAAAGATGCTGCCGGAAAATTCGAAGTATCGGTTAATAACAAAAAACTGGATAAAACCTTCGGTACAGAGGGCAAAGATTGGGCCTGGCACGAGGGTGGTGTTGTTACTCTCAAATCGCCTTCGGCTTCACTTTCTCTGCATGACCTGACCGGATTTAACGGTCGGGTAGATGCCATTCTGCTCACAACAGATCTCAACTACAAGCCCATCAACGATAATCAGGCATTGAAAGCTTTCCGCAAAAAGGCCCTCGGTTATCCGGCAAATCCTGCACAAACAGGCAAATACGATTTCGTGGTAGTTGGTGGTGGTTGGGCTGGTATGTGTTCAGCTATCTCTGCTGCCCGTCTTGGGCTTAAAGTTGCGCTCATTCAAAACAGACCGGTTTTGGGGGGCAACAACAGTGCCGAAGTTCGTGTGCACCTGGGCGGACATATCCGTGTACCAATATACAAAAATATCGGAAATCTGGTCAATGAAATTGGCCAAACAAAATGGGGAAATGCAAAACCCGCGGCTAACTACGAAGACGAAAAGAAAATGAATGCGGTGCTGAAAGAGAAAAACATCTCTCTCTTCATGAATCACCACGTAACCCGCCTGACCAAAAAAGGAGCGAAGATAGCAACCGTTATTGCCCAAAATATCGAAACAGGCAAAGAAGTGGCCTTCGCTGCACCTCTATTTGCCGATTGTACAGGAGATGGTACTGTGGCCTATCTGGCCGGAGCTAAATTTATGACCGGCATCGAAAGCAAAAGCGAATACAACGAAAGCCGGGCACCCGAAAAAGGCAGCAAAATGACCATGGGAACTTCTATTCAATGGAACTCAAAAGTCACAGACAGTGTAACCACTTTCCCCGATATCAAATGGGGACTTGCTTTCACCGATACAACAGTTGTGCCTCTTACATTGGGCGATTGGGACTGGGAAACCGGTATGGATAAAGATCAAATCACAGATTTCGAATATGTACGCGATTTTGGTATGTTGGCTGTCTATTCAAACTGGGCTTATCTCAAAAATCACTACAAACAAAACAATCGCTACGCCAAACGTCAGTTGGACTGGGTGGCATTCATCGGTGGAAAAAGAGAATCGCGCCGTATCATCGGCGATTATGTGATGACGGAAAACGATTTGACCAATCGCAATGTTTATCCGGACGGAACAGCCTCTGCAAGCTGGACTATCGACCTGCATTATCCCGACCCAGAGAATTCTAAGAAATTCCCCGGTATGGAGTTTAAATCCATTGCAAAACATTCCAAAATTTATCCCTATCCGATTCCACTGCGTTGCCTCTATTCCAGAGACGTACCCAACCTGTTTATGGCAGGTCGTAACATTAGCGTAACTCACGTTGCATTGGGAACAGTGCGTCTTATGCGTACCGCTGGTATGATGGGAGAAGTACTGGGTATGGCTGCTGCTGTGTGCAAAAAACACAATGCCACACCGCGCGAAGTATACAAAAACTATTTCCCCGATTTGAAAGTTTTGATGGAGAAAGGTATTGGCGACCCCAATCTTCCTAACATGCAAAAATTCAACGAAGGAGATTCGATGTACAAAGAAGAACATTGATCAAAAGCATAATTAACCGACGCAAAGCAACATCTGTTCAGTTGCTTTGCGTCTTTATTTATAACCGATACACTATGAAAACAAAATTACTAGCCTTCATCTTTTCTTTGTTGTATTCTTTTTCTCTCTTTGCCGGCGATTTAAACCGCGGAAAGTGGGGAGATCAGGGAGACGGAACCTACAACAACCCATTGCTTCCGGGCGATTTTAGCGATCCCGATATCATTCGCGTGGGCAAAGATTATTATTTCATTACGTCTACTTTCCAACTATCGCCTGGCCTTACTATTCTGCATTCGAAAGATCTGGTCAACTGGAGCATTATCGGGTCGGCAGTTAGCGATATCACCCAAATGCGCCCCAAATACAACTGGGATGTTATGGACGGCTATGGTCGTTGCATTTGGGCACCGTGCATTACGTTCAACAAAAAGAACAAACTCTTCTACATTCACTGGGGTACACCCGAAGATGGCTATTTTGTGGTTTCGGCCAAACACCCCAAAGGTCCGTGGAGTCCAGTTGCAGAGGTGATGAAAGCCGACGGAACGAGCTTCGGGAAAGGCTGGGACGACTGTGGCGTGCTTTGGGATAACGACGGGCAGGGCTATTTTATCGGTGCCAATTTTGCCAATAACTACAAATGTACCCTGTTTAAACTTAGTGCCGATGGCACAAAAATGACAGATAAGGGCATTGTCATTCACGAGGGAAACGATCGGTATGGAAAGAAATTCAGCCCCGAAGCCAATAAGATTTTTAAAAAAGATGGCTACTACTATTTCTATCACAATGAAGTGGCTGATCGCACGCGCAAAGCAGCTATCATGCGGTCTAAATACATCTACGGGCAGCACGAAGATGGCACACCGGGGACTTTCGAAAATCCCGGAATTTACGAGCATGGCGCCAATTTTGTGGAAGGATACCGCGAACCCAATCAGGGAAATCTGATTGATACACCCGATGGCAAAAACTGGTATTTCTTTACTCAACAGGGCAATACGCAGATGGATGGTCGTCCGGTCAATCTGATTCCTATCGTCTGGAAAAACGGGTGGCCTGTGCCCACAAACGACGACAATGGCGATGGAGTTGGTCGCATGGAGCATACCGGCATGAAGATGCACATCAAATCTTCACCTAAAAAACCTCAGACAAGCGACGAGTTTTCAGGCACGAAACTCAGCGTACAGTGGATGTGGAACTACCAACCCCGCACCGGCTTCTGGTCCCTGACTGAGCGCAAAGGGTTTATGCGACTGAAAGCTTTTAGTGTGTTGAGCAAAGACGATGATCTGTCGAAAGCCGGCAACACCCTGTTACAACGTTCATACAGAGCCGAAAGCAACACCGCAATTGCAAAGCTCGAACTTTCGGGACTCGCCATAGGTCAAAACTGCGGAATGACCCACTCAGCAGGCGTTAAGTTTAGCGCCATAGGGGTCATGCGTACCGATTCGGGTATGGTTATCCGCTATTTCGAAAACAAAAAAACAGTCAAAACAAAAGTAATCGCAACCAATCTGACTACCATCTATTTCAAATCGACCTGGACAGACGAATCAATCAACCAATATTCGTACAGCCTCGATGGGGTAGAATACATCCCGTATGGCGAAAAATATCAGATGGTGGGTTCTAATTACCGGGGCGATTATGTCGGTATTTTCAACTACAACAACCTGACCGAAAGCGGCTTTGTGGATGTAGACTACTTCCGTTACGACTATTCTCATTAATATCTCTTCTTTTCAGCATATTCTTCTATTGAGATATATTCTGTACATAAGATGATTTTTTATTAACCTTAATTTTTGACTATGGTCTTAAATTAAGGTTATTCTCTCTTTGGGGGTTCAGTAATAGAGAAGTAGTCTTGAGAGTAATTACTACGGATTTTATTTCTACTGCTGTTTTTTTTGAACTGCATTGTAGTATAATTTATTTTAGAGGTTCTGTATCATTCTTTTTTGAGTATCTGGTAAATGTTTTTGTCTATGTTGGATTTAATATTTAAATAAGTATAATCATGCAAATGTTTATTCACATTTATACTGGCTAAAAGCTTGTTTTTTGTCTTTTTCTGAAAATTATTTGATATTTGTATTCATTTTTCAATAATAATTATTATATTTGATTTCGGTTTAGGGTGAAATAATCATTTGTTAGTTTTTGATATTCACGGGCAAGAATTTGAGTTGTTTCAGGTCAGATTCTTTCTGAAAAACTAATGTTTAAGACTAGGTTTAACAAAAAATCTCTTGTGGTTTTATATTTCGGACCTAAATTAACTGTTTTATTTGTTTTCGAATAAAGACAGTCTGTTGCCAATACCTAATTGAAGATAATATAATGTGTTTTTTTATTTATAAAAGAGGACGTATGAAAAGTTTCTATCTAAAAATATATATGTTGGTTATTTCAATTGTTCTACCGGTTTCTGTTTGGGGGCTGGAGAAGATTGAGTATCCGTTCAATTTCATTTCATCCGAAACCGGTCTATCCGGTAATGGGGTAACCAGCATTTACAAAGACAGAAAGGGGTTTCTGTGGATTGGTACTCCAATTGGCTTAAACAGACTCGATGGGTATAATATTGTTACATTTAAGCAAAATTACAAGGATACAACTACTATTTCTAACAATCAAATTCATTTTCTTTTCGAAGATTATGAGCATTTGATGTGGGTGAATACCTCAGCCGGGTTTAATATTTATGATCCATCGACCGAAAGCTTTAGAAAAGACTATAAATCAATACTTCGGAAACGACATTTTCCCTTTCATATTTTAGATGATATCAATGCTATTCAGGGAAATGATTTTTATACGATTTATTTTAACAAAAAGTTCGGCTACGTTATTCAAAATAATAAGAGTGGCCATTTAAGATATTGTCAAAAGGCCTCATCTCACAATCCTTCCTGGAATTGCCTGTCGTCAGCTTTTGATGGAAAGGACTATCTGTGGATAATCAATAACCACCTTCAGCTCGAGAAAGTAGATCTCAGAACCGGCAAAACAGTTGATCGACTCAATCAGCTTTATCGTAATTACGTGAATGATTTTAAGTTAATGTACATAGATCGGAAAAAGAATTTTTGGGTTGCCACAAGAGAGAATACCAATGAACTTCTCTGTTTGAGTTCAAAAACAAAGAAAATCCGTTCTTTTACAAAAGGAGATACGTACAAAAATCTTAATAATGATGTTGTTACCTCGGTCGCAGAAGATGATCTGGGGAATATTTGGATTGGTACAGATCATGGGGGAATAAATGTGTATGATCCTAAAGCAGATAGATTTACCTATCTGACAGACGATCAGAGCAACAGATTTGCTCTTTCGCAAAATAGCGTCACAAAAATTTACAGAGACAAAGACGGAATAATGTGGGTTGGTACTTTTAAACAGGGTTTAAATTATTACCACCCATCATTGCAAAAATTTAAAACGCTGAAACTTTTCCCCGAAAAAAATGATATCACAGGTATTGATGACGATAGCAAAGGGTATTACTGGATAGGTACCAATGGTATGGGGTTATACAGAATGAAACCCGATTTTTCTGATATTACCCGAATCAGCTATGCCAAAGACCAAAAAGATAACAATGTGGAAAATGTTGTTGTTTGTCTTTTTGTCGATTCAAAAGACCGGGTATGGATTGGTACGTTTATGAATGGTATTTTCCGTATCGAAGGCGATAAAGTGACTCATTATAAAAAAGAGACTCACAGGGGAATGACAGATAATAATATCTGGAGTATTAAGGAGGGTAAAAATGGTGTTATTTGGTTTGCAACACTCAATAATGGGGTTTCGACTCTGGATCCGGTGACTGAAAAATTCACCTCTTTTCGAATAATGTCTAAAGGTTATGAAGATTGTAGTCGTACCCTTTGTTATAGCAATGAAGGTCAAATGTGGTGCGGAACAATAAAGGGTATTGATGTTTTTGATATGACCGGAAAAAGGGTCAGGCAAATCAATTTGAATGAAAAAAATAAAAATGTTACAGACCGGAATTTTATCAATCATATAATTCAGGATAAACGGGGTTTTATCTGGGCTACAACAATGAACGGGCTGGCCTGTATAAACCCGAAAAATGATAGCATATTGGTTATAGACGAAAATGATGGATTGCCTGATAATTTTACGCTTACGGTTGTAGAAGATCTGTCCGGAAACATGTGGGTCAGTTCTAATAAAGGAATATCGAAGATAATTGTAAAGTATGATTCCAAAAGAGATAGGGTTTATATTTCTCAAATAGAAAATTTCTCAAAAAGCGATGGGGTTCAGGATGGTGAATTTATTGAAAAATCGGGTTTCTGTACTCCTGCCGGTGAAATAATGTTTGGTGGCGTAAAAGGGATAAATATTGTTGATGCAAAAAGCAGATTTTTGATCAACAATAAAATTAATTTAATATTCACAGGTATTACAGTAAATAATCATCTTCTGACTTATCAGAAAGAATATAATGGACGTATTATTTTGGATAATCCTCTGTATGACACAAAGTCAATCACACTAAATCACAATGAAAACTCGGTTGCGTTTGATTTTGCGGCAATAAACTTTTTTAACCCGGAAAAATACAAATTTCAATATCAGCTTGAGGGATTTAGTAATGACTGGATAACAGTTCCTGTGAATAGCAGAAAGGCAATTTTCACTAATCTCAATAGCGGTAAGTATACGTTGAAAGTAAGGGCTATACTTCAGGATAAAAATCAACAAGACAATACAATTTCTTTAGATATAGTTATTTTACCACCTTTTTGGCGTACAACAAATGCTTACCTGCTTTATATTTTTATTATTCTTGTGTTGGTTGTGTTGATCTACAAAGTGCTGGTGGATAGAGCTACGCTGAAATTGAAAGCAGCTCAAAAGGCGGCAGAGGTCAAAAGAATTGAGGAGTTAAGTGCATTAAAAATTAAATTCTTTACCAATTTGAGCCATGAGCTGAGAACACCAGTTTCACTCATTATTTCGCCTGTAGAGCAACTGTTGAAAAAAGCAACAGATCCGATTTCCAGAAGAAATCTGGAGATGGTTCGTCGAAATGTAAAGCGTTTGCTCTTTATGGTCAATCAGCTGCTCGATTTCCGGAAGCTGGAGATGGATGAAATACATTTGAATGCCGTGAATGCAGATATTGTTGAGTTTGTTCGCGATGTTTCTCTCTCGTTTGTCGATATTTCTGAAAACAAGGGTATTCATTTCGAATTTAAAACCGATCTCGATGAGATAATTATGAGTTTTGACCCGGTCAAGATTGAGCGGATTCTTTTTAACTTACTTTCAAATGCGTATAAGTTCACAGAATCCCCTGGTAATATTACGGTCAGTCTGACTCGTAGCATTTTGCCGGAGGATAGCGAAAGACCTCTGAAAATTTGCGTATCTGACACCGGAATTGGGATGCCACCTGAAAAAATTGAGAGTATTTTCACTCCATTTTTTCAGATTGAAGGCCCCTCTAATATACTGAATCAGGGCAGTGGTATTGGTTTATCTATTTCTAAAGAATTCGTCTTGTTACACGATGGAATAATTACAGTTGAATCGAATCCGGGTAAAGGAACATCGTTCTGCATATATTTACCCATAAAGCTTAGTGATGATAAATCTGTAGAAACAATGTCCAAACGTGTTGTGGAATCAATACTACCTGAAAAGGTAGCCGAGAGTGCACCGCATACAGACATGAATCAGAAGCGCGTGTTGATTGTTGAAGACAACGAGGATTTGCGTTTTTATCTGGTGGATAATTTGCGAAACTATTTTGATGTTTACGATGCACCTAATGGTCAACTGGGCCTCAAACTAGCTATTGAAAAGATGCCTGACGTTATTGTTAGTGATGTAGTGATGCCTGTAATGGATGGTATGGAGTTTTGTCGTCAGGTGAGAAAAGATGTTCGGATTTCTCATACAGCCTTTATCTTACTTACCGCTCAGACGCTTGTGCAACAAAAAATTGAAGGGTATAATATTGGCGCAGATGATTATCTGACCAAGCCATTCAATTTTGAGGTTTTGATGGCGAGGATACGTAATCTGATATCCAGAAACGACAAGTTAAGGGCTGTGCTTAATTCTGAAGGAAAACTGGTTATTCAGAATGAGTACATGAATGAAATTGATGAGCAATTTTTGACGGAATTAGAGGCTATTATTGATGATGAGATTAATGACCCTCATTTTTCTGATAATGAATTAGCTCTTTCTACCCGAATGAGTACTGTTTTTCTGAATAAGAAGTTGCTCTCTTTGACGGGGAAAAATGCTAATGAATTTATTTTATCTGTTCGCCTCAGGAAGGCATCGCAAATGTTATCTAATAAAGATATGTCTGTCGCTTCAGTTATGTCAGAGTTGGGTTTTGATAATCTGAAGACTTTCAATAAGCTGTTTAAAGATGAATTTGGCGTATCACCAACCGATTATTCCAAGTTTATTTAATGTATAGTTTATTTTCACATAGTTTTATCAGGTCTTTTTGGAATAAAAAAATAAAAGATGATTCTGTATGCGTTAAAAAAGACCAAAATGAAGTGCTGCTTAATTAGTTAATTGCTATTTTTGCACGAAATAACCCATATCATAAATATGAAGCGAATAGGAGAACGTGTAAAAAAAAGAAGAGAGATGCAGAATCTTCATTTGAATACACTGGCAGAAAGGGTAGGGATAAGTCCTAGTGCACTGTCCCAAATCGAAAAAGCAAAGTCTTTTCCCTCTATACTTACGTTGAAATCGATAGCAGAGAATTTACATACCACAGTTGGCGACCTGATTGGAGAGAACGAATCGTTGGCAAACAATCCAATAGTAAAGATTAGCGAAGAGAAGTTTATCGATAAAAACAATTCCGGCGCAAGCATCTATTTGTTGTCTCATCACGATGTCAATAAGCAGATGGATACCTGCCTTGTTCGCTTTGCCTTGGGTGCTACAACCGATGGTTTGTTTACAAATCAGATCGGACAAATCTACTGCAGGGTATTGGCTGGAGAGATTTGTTTTGAGCTCGAAGGAAAGAGTTACACTATGCAGGTTGGCGATAATATTTATTTTAATGCAAAAATGACTTATCACGCTGTAAATACATTTAATGGAGAGAGCGAGCTGCTTTGGATTCAATCGCCGCCCGGCTTTTAAAAAAACAGTAATTATAAACTTCTTGTAAATATTGCAGAAATTTGTTTGTAATTGGCTACTTTTGCACTTCAAAACGAATTATTAAACAAAAACATCATAAATTAAAAGTTAAATTATGGACTCACAGGCATTGTCTCTTAATAACACAATTGGAAATCTGAATTCGAATGTGTATGAAATGCTTTCGGAACGTGGAAAGAATATTTTTTTTCCAAAGCTTGGTATTTTATCACAATCTGCTCAGGCAAAGGGTAAAAACATCAACGCTACAATTGGTGAGGCGGTAGAGGATGACGGATCATCTATGCACCTTCCCGAGTTTGACGCGCTGCTGAATATGCCGACAGCGAATATTTTCCCGTATGCGCCCAGTTTCGGTAAACCCGAGTTTCGTGCATTGTGGAAAGAGTCTGTTTATCGCAAAAATCCTTCGCTCAAAGATACTGTTATCAGTAATCCGATTGCAACCAATGGTCTGACTCACGGGATCAGCATGGCGGGTTATATGTTTGCCGATGAGGGCGATACTGTTTTGTTGTCGAATCACTATTGGGAGAACTACAACCTGATTTTCGAGAATAACTACGGTGCTAAGGTCTCTACATTCGAACTTTTTGCCAATGGTGGATTCAATGTCGAGGATTTTGGTAAAAAGCTGAATGAAATTAAAGGTGAGAAAATTATCACTTTGCTTAACTTCCCCAACAATCCGGCAGGTTATACGCCCCTTACTTCAGAGATTGCGGCTATTGTGGCGGAAATAAAGAAAGTGGCAGATAAGGGTAAAAAAGTGGTGGTTTTGATTGATGATGCATACTTCGGTCTCGTGTACGAAGAGGGTGTTTATACAGAGTCTATCTTCGTCGAATTGGCTAATTTGTCTGAAAATGTTTTGGCAGTTAAACTTGATGGTCCTACCAAAGAGGATTATGTTTGGGGCTTCCGCGTTGGATTTATCAGTTATGCCATCAAGGGCGGAACTGCTGAGTTGTACGATGCTCTCGAAAACAAAACCGCCGGTGCTGTACGTGGTAATATATCCAATATCAGTCAGTTGTCGCAGTCGTTGCTCTACAAGGTGTACTCTGCACCTACATACGAAGCATCAAAGAAAGAAAAATTCGATATACTGAAAAGCCGTTATACCTGCCTGCGTGCAGCGTTGGATAAACCGGAATATGCTGAATATTTCTCTCCACTACCTTTCAATTCCGGTTACTTTATGTGTGTTGAACCGAAGAAGGGACTTGTGGCAGAAGAGATTCGCAAACATCTTCTCGAGAAATACAGTACGGGTGTGATCGTTTTGGGTAATGTGATTCGTTTGGCTTTCTCGGCTGTACCTCAGGCTAAATTACCTGAATTGGTTGAAAATATTTACAAAGCTTGTGTCGATTTGGACAAGAAATAAGCCCTAAATAACTCAATAAAAGAGCCGCAATTGGCAAATGTGATAAATTCGCAGTTGTCGATTGTGGCTTTTTTTATGTATTCCTGTTAATAATTGTCGGCTTAAGTTATACATTCGATTGAAAGTTGCGTCCTCTGTACTCTTCCGGTGTTACGCGACTGTATTTCTTGAATAAAGTGGAGAAATAACTGTAATTTGATATCCCCGTTTTCTCGGCAATCTCCCGAATAGAAAATGAGGTGGTAATCAACAACATTTGCGCGCGCTCTATTCGTTTCCTGTTGACGTACTCTAAAGGCCTGATTCCCATAACCTCTAAAAATAGTTTCGAAAAATAGTCAGGACTCAGACAAATTGTTTCAGACAGTTCATTGAGCGTTATTTTTTTATTTAAATGTTGTTCGATATAGTTGGTTACACAACTCAATCTCTTCATCGTGCTGTCCGGGGTAGTGGAAGTTGTTACTTTATTAGAAATGAAACGTGAAGTCAGTTGCATCATTATCCCCTGCGTCTCCAGACTTGCCGGAATGCTAAGTCGTTCTACTTTTTGGGCAAATGAGTGAACAGTCTCTTTGTTGTCATAATTGGCCGGATTTGCATTGGGTACCTGTCTGTGAGGATTCAATTCCATCAACCTTTTCATCAGCATCAAATCCCCCTCACGCGCATCGACTAACCAGTTAAATTCAAATGTGTCAAATAAGCCGGTACCTTCTGCTATTTCATCCAGAAAACAAAAATAATAGTGCCCCATATAGTTATCGCACCTGTACGAGTGAAAACTGAATTTGGGAATAATGAATAGCTTACCCGGTGTCAGATGATACTCTTTGTTATTGAGGTATACCCAACCTTCACCATCTGTAATAAAATAGACACGCGAAAACGGACTGATAACCTCTTTGTAGTTCCACCAATTTCCCACTCGTTCAAAACTATTGAAGACCAGGGTTTGCCTAATGGAGAATGAAGGATGATACATGTTGCTCATGGTACATTTTTCAAGAGAATAGATCTGTGTTTCTGTTTTCAAAAGTAGTTATTTTTCATCAATTAAGCGAATTAAGTGAGCGATATTCTTTATTTTTAATTTTTTCAAATATGCAAGCGATCGTCTTTTCTGAATAATAGGGAATCTATATTGATTGAAATCAACTTGAAAAGAGACATTTTATACAGACAAATGAACAGTTCTCCATATTTTTATATTATAACAGTTGTAATTTTGCTTTCAAATATATAGTACCTGAATATACACAAATTCCGGATGAATAATGAATCTCTTGTATTAACAAAAATTCTAACATGAAGAAGCTTCAACTCAACAGGCACAGCATTATTATTGTGATGCTTTGGTGTACTTTCTTTTCGCTTACAGCTCAAAGAAGATTAGAAAAAATTGACCGTGCAGCGTGTGCAGTTCGCACATCTACCAGTCAGGTATTTATTTCGTGGCGGGTATTGGGCAGCGATCCACAAAATACGGCATTTAATCTCTACCGGGGTACCACCAAATTAAATGCAACGCCCATTACCGGTGCCACCAACTACACCGATAAATCTGCCACCGGCGCTACGGCTTATACTGTGAAAACCGTTCGCAACGGAGTAGAAACGGGAGAAAGCAACACCTGCGATGTGTGGTCGACCATTTACAAAGAGCTCACTCTGGATGTGCCGTCTAGCGGCAAAACGCCATCCGGAGAAACCTATACCTATTCGCCAAACAGCGCCAGTATTGGCGATGTGGATGGCGATGGAAAATACGAAATTATTCAGATGTGGGTACCCTCCAATGCACACGACAATTCGCAGGGTGGCTACACCGGTGAGGTTTATCTGGATGCTTACACGCTTACAGGGGTGAAATTATGGCGTATCAATCTGGGCAAAAACATCCGTGCCGGAGCCCATTACAACACGTTTGTGGTGATGGATTTCGATGGCGATGGAAAGGCCGAAGTGGCCTGTAAAACAGCGCCGGGTGTGGTAGATGGTACCGGTTCGTTTTTGAAAAAAGGCCCTGCCGCAACAGATGACGACACCAAAGATTACCGCAATTCAAGCGGATATATTCTGACAGGACCCGAATATCTGACCGTTTTCAATGGTCTGACCGGTGCCGAAATCAGCACAGTATATTACAACCCGCGCAGGCATCCCGACACAGAAAATCCAACCGGGGCGCAACTCGAAGCCGAGTGGGGCGATGCGTACGGCAACCGCTTGGATCGCTACCTTTCGTGTGGTGCATATCTCGATGGCAAAAAGCCAAGCATTGTGATGTGTCGCGGGTATTATACCCGTATGGCTATTGCAGCCTGGGATCTGAAAGACGGACAATTGGTGCAACGCTGGATATTTGACACCAACAACGGCTATCCGCTCTACCGCAGTCAGGGCAATCACAACCTGTCGGTGGGCGATATCGACGACGATGGGAAAGACGAAATTGTATATGGTGCTGCGGCTTTCGACGACGATGGTAAACCGATGTACACTACCCGCCTGGGGCATGGCGATGCAATGCACCTTTCGGACCTCGACCCCGACCGCAAAGGCCTGGAAGTGTGGGAAGTTCACGAAGAGGGAAATATGAAATCGTCGGAATTGCACGATGCCCGCACCGGAAAAATTATCTGGTATCACCCGCTGGCCGGTGCCGATGTTGGTCGCGGATGCGCTGCCGACTGGGACCCGACAGTGAAAGGTGCTGAAATGTGGTCGTCAGTTATTGGCGGCTATTACAGTTGCAAAGGTGATCGGATAGCCACATCCGGCACACCGGCATTTAACTTTGTCATCAACTGGGATGGCGATGATTCGCAGGAATTACTGGATGGGGTACGCATTACCGATTATGCTCAGGGACGTATTTTTGACGGTGCCAATTATAGTGTTGCTTCTAACGAAGGTACCAAGGCCACTCCCGTTATACAAGCCGATATCTACGGTGACTGGCGGGAAGAGGTTATTTTCCGCACAACAGATAATGCAAAAATCCGCATATTTACCACCACTGCGCCCACCAACCGCAAACTCTACACACTGATGCACGATGCGCAATACCGAAATGCGGTTTGTTGGCAAAATACAGGATACAACCAGCCGCCTCATCCCGGTTTTTATCTGGGTGGTGGCATGGATACTCCTCCGCCTTCGGCTATGCTTTCCGATGGAGTTATTGCCTGGAAATCTGGCTCTTCGTGGGACAATGCAACGGCTAACTGGATAGATTACAACGGGAAAAGCGTCGCTTACAAAGATCGAGATTCGGTGATGTTTGATGTTAACAGTGAACTGCCTGCTACATTAACTCTTGCTGCAGTTATTTCTCCTGCCTATTTGCGTATAGCCACGGCTAAAGAGGTGAAAATTGGAGGTAGCGGCAGACTCACCGGCGACATGGAGATTGACAAAATGGCGTCGGGTAAATTCATTCTTAACGGCGAGCACGACTACACCGGCATCACCAATGTTTGGAGTGGCGAATTTGCACTAAACGGTAAACTCACGGCTTCCCGCGTTGTTTTAGCCCGATTTGCACAAATTTCGGGAAAGCCTGTTTTGACAAAAGGTTTATCTCTGGGATATGAGTCGGTTTTATCTCCGGGTAGTGTTGCTCAGTCGGCAGACACGGCCATTATCGGCGATTCGCTGGTGTTGAACGACGGGGCTATTATGGCATTGGATTTGTCAAATCAACCGATATCTACCCAAAATGATTTTGTAAAAATTGAGGGCAAGCTGATTGTAAAAGCAGGGGCAACCATACAAATTTCACCGGTTAACGGCACTCTGGCCGATGGTCAGTATATTCTTGCATCTGCGTCTGCAGGTCTGGTAGGTAATCTGACTGCCGTTAAAGTAGAAGGATATGCTGCCAAGAAAACCAAGCTCTCATTTGTAGACAACAAACTGATACTGACCGTTTCTCCAATGCGAAAAGCAACCAGTGTGGTGTGGAACGGTGGCGCGGATGGCGTGTGGGATTTGGCCGAAACACCAAACTTTTACAATAAGGGCGTAGCAGATATTTTTGCACCCGGTGATACCGTTCTCTTCAACGATGCAGCTATTCGCAGATCGGTTGTGTTGAAGGGAGATTTGCCTGCAGCCTCTCTGAAATTCGACAATGTTAACTCATACATTATCAATGGAACCGGTTCAATCAGTGGCGCTACGTCGTTACTCAAATCAAACACAGGTACACTGATTGTCAATACATTGAATAGCTTTACCGGCGAAACCAACATTACCGGTGGCGTGCTCGAAGCAAAAACAATGCCTAATGACGTGAAAGACGGTGCAATTGGCGTGAACAGCTCAGACCCCGCTAAACTCAAAATAAGCAACGCAACCCTACGTATCACCGGTACGCAAGAGGTTTCGGACAGAGGTTTGACCATTACCGGCGATAGCGCCACACTCGAAGTGCCCGGCTCTATGACCTGGATGGGAGTTATTCAGGGCAAATCGCTGATAAAGTCAGGTGCGGGAACGCTGGCTATTACCTTATCAAATACATCGCTGGAGCAAACTATACTTAAAGCAGGTACACTGAAACTGGCCACAGAATTTGCCGAAGAATACGGTGCCGGAAAGAAGGTTATTATGCAGGGGGGAACGTTACTTATCAATCAAAATGGAAATTCGGAGTCAAACTGCCGTTTCGACATGGAAGTACCCACCGGCGCTTCTGCCAAAATGATATTGGATGGTCGTTGTTACTATTCGGGCAAACTCACCGGCAGCGGCACACTCAATCTGGTAACCGACTATGTGAGAGCCTATTTGAAAGGCGACTGGTCTGCATTTGATGGCACCATGAATGTGACTGCGGCTGATGCTTCCGATTTTCTGATCAGCAATAACTATGGTTATGCGAAAGTGAAAATGGATTTGGGCGCCGGCCCTGTAAATATGGTTTCTACCGATCCGACTACGCGCATTGGCACCCTGTCTGGTACAACAACAGCTACCATTACAAACTCAGCCATTGAAGTGGGGGCGCGCAATGAGAATGCTACGTTCGCCGG
The DNA here is from genome assembly GCA_964534355.1 of uncultured Parabacteroides sp. GTDB lineage: Bacteria > Bacteroidota > Bacteroidia > Bacteroidales > UBA7332 > CAXXIC01. The sequence goes on along the minus strand of CAZHNZ010000071.1, from coordinate 1,031 downwards.
CATCATCAAAGGAACGGGTTCGGTTCGCAAAACCGGCACCGGAACCTGGACTCTCACCGGTAGAAACACCTACACCGGCACTACAACTATAAATGGTGGAACTATTCTGCTTTCAGACAGCCTGAAAGGAAATGGCAGTGTGCAGATCAACAGCGGCGGCATTCTCAACTTCAACAAATACATAGGCGGTTCTGTCGTGATTGCTGCAGATGGTAAAATGATAGGCGCCGGCATTGTTAAGGGCTCTGTCACGAATCTGTCGGGCGGATGGTTTGCCCCATCCAACAAAACATCGAACCTCAGACCGGTCACCATATCCGGAAATGTGAACTTGCAGGCCAACAGCAACCTCGAATTGCAGGTAAAAGGCGGCATTGTGACCACCACATCCTACGATCAACTGGTGATTGGTGGTAAAATATCGTGCAACGGCTCACTCAATGTACTTCTGCAATCGGGTACACCGTTTTCGGGCGCAACTTATCCGCTGTTTTTGGCAACGACTATCGAAGGGAAATTTTCCACAGTAAATTTGCCCACTCTGCCGGTGGATCTGGCCTGGGATTTGTCGGAACTCTATACTGCCGGAAAACTGAAAATTCAGAAATCGACCGGCATCGAAACACCCGTTCTTCGTATAGGTTTGCTGCGCAATCCAACCCGAGGCTTGTTTGAACTCTATGCCGACGATGCTGTGAGTAGCGCACGCCTCACCGTAGCCAATATGCAGGGTAAAACCATATATGCTTCTACCGAACCACCGGTTGGCGGAGTCCTTCGCATCGATCTGAGCAGCCAGCCCAATGGCATCTATCTGTTGCAATTGGTTACCTCATCTGGCGAAAAACGTCAGTTTAAATTGGTAAAAGAGTAATCATCTGAGTCCTGATTTTGAAAATAGAACAGTGTAACTTTTCCAATGTCAGAGTAATAATTCTGAATTAGATATTTGCAATAAAAAAGAGGCTGTCGCATTTGATCTGCCCCCAAAAAGTTGGACGGATTAATAATTAGAATTTAAATGGACTGAG
>CAZHNZ010000070.1:0-21580 GCA_964534355.1 uncultured Parabacteroides sp. | reverse complement strand
TAATTGGTGAATAATTTCCTCTGCAAAAATAAGGGTTTTACGCCATATCCAAAATTATTTCGCCCTTTTTCTCAATAAAAAATCACGAATCGTCATTTTTGGACCATTTTAGAGTTCAACCACAACTCCAACAACTGCTTCATCTGCCCATGATACTGAAACCAAGCATTAAAACCAAAGCCATGCCCCCCAACCGGAAAGATATACATAGAAGCAGGTACTCCCACCCTTTTTAGCGCGCTATAAAAATCAATACTGTTTTGTGGTATCACCGTTTTATCATCATCGCTTAATATAAGTAATGTGGGCGGAACCCCGGCTGTCACTTTTCCCTCATTGGAATATTGATCAACCTTTTCATCCGCAGGCATTTTTCCAAGCAGGTTATCCCGCGATCCATTATGAGTCACTCCGGCTCTCATAGAAATCACCGGATAAAACAAAATCATAAAATCAGGCCGGGAACTACGATCATAATGTGTCCCCAGCGTGGATGCCAAATGCCCACCTGCCGAAAAACCACAAACACCCACTTTCGAACTATCTACACCCCACTCTGACGATTGACGACGTATCAACCTCATTGCCTCTTGCGCATCGTGCAGTGGTATCTCAGAATGACCGTTTGGCAGTCTATATTTGAGCACAACACCCACGATCCCTTTTGAAGCCAACCATTTTGCCACATCATGCCCTTCATGATTCATGGCCTGACGACTATAACCGCCACCCGGACAAATTAGCACAGCGGTCATTTTACTCTTTTTCTGTTCAGGAAAATAAATATACACTTTCGCCTCTTTCGAATTCAACGCCTGACCCGTTGGCGTTATTTCCTCTTCGGCAACAATTCCATTCGACTCGGGCGCACCGGCCAACCACACCTTTTGCTCTATATAATTTTGAGCAAAAATCAAAGACGAAAACATCAATAAAGATGCCAACAAATACATTTTCATAAGTAGAGAGATTTATTAACTTCGACAAATATAGATAAAATATCCAGATCGATACGATTTTTAGGAAACAAAAAAGGGCAACTCACGAATGAATTACCCTTCTATCAAATCAATCTCAATTATTTATTCTCATAATCTCTTAGCGTATCCTGCAAACGCTGTCTTGCAAAAAAGATACGACTCTTCACTGTACCAATCGGCAATTCCATCTTATCGGCAATCTCCTGATACTTATATCCGGCCACATGCATCGAGAATGGAACTTTATATTCGTCAGAAAAACTATTTATCGCTTTCAGTATCTCTTTTACAGAAAAGCTACCCTCCGGCGTATCAAAACCCGACTCTTGCGGCAGGTTAAGGTGATACAAATCTTCTGTCTGATCAATTACAGTCTGATTACGCACCACTTTTCGGTAGTTGTTGATAAATATGTTCTTCATAATGGTAAAAACCCAACCCTTGAAGTTCACATTGTCAATATATTTTTCCTGATTGTCTAATGCTTTTAAAGTTGTATCCTGCAACAAATCTTCCGCATCTTCGCGGTTTGCAGTCAACTGATAGGCAAAATTCTTGAGATTTCCCTGAAGCCCCATGAGCTTTTCTGTAAAATTAATCGTAGTCATAACATTCATTTTTTAGTGTTTCTACCTATTTACCTACATTCTGACTTTTGGATGATTACATCCACACTGCAAATGTATCGATTATTTTTTTATCAACAAAACTATTTAGACAGAATATAAAGAGCGAAATAGTTAAATATTATTTACCACAAGAACAATCAAACATACGATAACACAACATCCTGACACATTTATTTTATCTTATATACATTTACAAAAGACATAAGAGCGAAAAACAGAATATATTCCATTTTATTAAACATAAAAAACAGAAAAACAGCAGGACCGATATACTAATAAATGCTATATTTTTGTTAACCAAAAACACAAAACAGGACAAAACAGACCACACTACAAAGAATGATTCTAAGTAATAAAGCTCAAAATAAGAGCTTCTACAAAGAGCTCAGCCACACAAACGCCACACCTGACAGGTTTAATTATTATTCAAAATAATCCAACAACTATCCATATCCAACTATTCAGACCAACTAAGGATTTCCCAATTGAAATAAATGATTAAATTTGTAATGCAAAATAAAATCAGAACAACATTATGCACAAAACTTCTTTTCTGGGTATAATTCCGGCCCGATACGGCTCAACCCGGTTTCCGGGAAAACCATTGGTAAAAATGGGCGACAAAACAATGATACACCGGGTTTATGATCAGGTAAGCAACATCCTGGACAAAACAATTGTAGCAACAGATGACAAACGCATATTTGACGAAGTTATCTCTTTCGGTGGAAATGTAGTAATGACATCCGAACTGCACAAAAGCGGCACCGACAGATGCCACGAGGCAATGCTTATTAATGGCGAAAAACACGATGTAATCATCAATATTCAGGGGGACGAACCATTTATTAAACCCGAACAAATTGAACTATTGAAATCCTGCTTCGAAAAGACGGATACGCAAATTGCAACCCTGATAAAACCATTTTCTCCCGACGAGAAATGGGAAACTCTGGCAAACCCCAATTCGCCCAAGGTTATCACCAATAGCAAATCGGAAGCCATCTATTTCAGCCGCTCCGTTATTCCTTATATAAGAGGCGAAGAACAGGCCAACTGGGCAAAACATTTCACATTCTACAAGCACATTGGCCTATACGCCTATCGCGCAGATGTGTTGAGCAAAATCACCGGCCTTAAACAATCACCTCTCGAACTGGCTGAATCATTGGAACAAAACAGATGGATAGAAAATGGATATTCGATTCGCGTCGCCATTACAAATCAGGAAACAATAGGAATTGACTCCCCTGAAGACCTCGAAATGGCAAAAAAGTTTTTCTAAAATAAACCATACAAATAATTATAATGATAAACAGATCTGTCCCTCCTGCCATTAAACCGGTAGATGATATTGATTTCTACACACCTCACATACATGAGCTCACCAACGGACTCGAACTTTATACCATTAATATGGGCGAACAGGACATCACCCGTATTGATATTATGTTCGCTTCCGGGAAATGGGACCAACCCAAGAACCTTTGCGCATCGCTTACCAATTTATTACTTAAAGAGGGAACACCCAACTACTCGTCGAGACAGATTGCCGAACACATGGACTTCTACGGCGCCTGGATTCAGAACTCCGTATCTCGCCACAACTCTTATTTCACACTATACGCGCTCAACAAGCATCTGGACAAACTTCTGCCTATGCTTGAAGAGATTATAAAAGCCCCCACATTTCCCGAAGAGATCTTCAACACTCAGCTGGCCCGACGAAGACAACAATTCAAAATCGATCAGCAAAAGGTAGACGCTCTGGCCATCTCGGGTTCCATGAAACAACTATTCGGCGAAAACCACCCTTATGGGAAGCAACTGTCTGAAACGGACTTTGATACAATCACTGCCAGCGATCTGAAAGAGTTTCACAAAAACCACTACCATTCAGACAATTGCAAAATAGTGATTACAGGAAAAATATCAGACAAACACATTCCTCTTTTCAATACCTGTTTCGGATCAAAACAATGGGGCAACAGCGTAATATTGCCTGAAATCAAGGCCCAAATATCCCCCGGCCCTAAATTTGAGAAAATCATCAAAGAAGATTCTGCCCAATCAGCAGTCCGCATTTCGGCAAGAACCATAAACCGGGACAACGCCGATTTCAATAATCTTCGAATATTAAACACAATTCTGGGCGGCTATTTCGGAAGCAGGCTAATGCTATCCATCCGAGAAGAGAAGGGATATACCTACGGCATCGGGTCATCAATTTCAGCTCAGAAACAGGGAAGCTACCTGACCATTGGCACGCAAACCGCCACCCAAAATGTGGAAGCACTCACAGAAGCCGTTTTCGAAGAAATAAAACAACTGAAAAACAAACTCATTTCAACAGATGAGCTAAACAGAGTAAAAAGCTATATGCTTGGCGATTTTACCCGCTCATTCGACGGACCCTTTGCCACAGCCGATGCTCAAATATCGCTACTGGCCAATGAGCTACCGGAAACATACTTCAAAAATCAGATTGAGAGCATACACCGGATAACACCTGATATTTTACTAAATATTGCCAACAAATATCTCATTGACGAAGACTTCCACATCACCGTGGCCGGACAATAAAGTCCGGGCAAATTCACCTTCAATCCATTTACAAACCTAAAAATCAATTATATGAAAAAAATCATCGCATCTCTATGCCTGCTGACCGCACTGAATGCATCGGCGAATGAGAACATCTACCCCCTGATTCAAAATTCAGAGGCTCGCGAAACCCTTTCGCTGAATGGACTTTGGCAGTGCCAGATTGACCCCTACGAAACCGGGTTTTACACCTATCGAATGACCGAAGACCCGAAAGGATTCGGCACAGACAGAAAACAACAGAATGCCTCTGAACTGGTGGAATACAATTTCGACACAGCCCCCACCATACAGGTGCCCGGTGACTGGAACACTCAGGCCGAAAAATGGCTCTACTACGAGGGAACGATGTGGTACAGAAAAAAATTCCCGTTCTCAAAAGACGAAAACAAACGACAATTCATCTGCTTTGGTGCAGTCAATTACGATTGCCATATTTACCTGAATGGAAAAAAGATTGGTCATCACGAAGGCGGATTCACCTCTTTTAATCTGGAAGTAACCAACCAAATCAAATCCGGCGACAACTCTCTGGTTATAAAGGTGGACAACAAACGCCGATTAGATGCTGTACCAACTACAAATACGGATTGGTTTAACTACGGTGGTATAACCAGATCTGTTTACATCTCTGAGCTCCCCAAATGCTTCATCCGCGACTACTCAGTCACATTAAATAAAGAATCGAACCAAACCATTCATGGCTCGATACAACTGGACGGAAATAAATCGCCTACCCAAATCACATTCGAAATACCCGAACTGAAAATAAAAAAAGTACTGGATGTGAATGAAAAAGGAATTGCCACATTTGATATTAAATCAAAACCAACACTTTGGACCCCGGAAAATCCATACCTATATAATATACGTATCACAACTCCTTCGGATAAAATCGAAGACCGCATTGGCTTCCGAACCATTGAAACCAAAGGAAAAAAGATTTTATTAAATGGCAAAGAAATATTCTGTCGCGGAATATGCATTCACGAAGAAGCTCCGTTCAGAAGCGGAAGAGCCTGGAGTCGGGAAGACGCCAAAACCTTATTGGGTTGGGCAAAAGAACTCGGGTGCAACTTTGTACGCCTGGCGCACTACCCTCACAACGAAACAATGATTCGCGAAGCCGAGAAAATGGGACTTTTGGTTTGGTCCGAAATCCCTGTTTACTGGACCATACAATGGAAAAATAAAGAGACATTGGAAAATGCCAAAAACCAGCTCAGCGAAATGATTATCCGCGATAAAAACAGAGCAAACATCATCATATGGTCTATTGCAAACGAGACTCCTGTTAGCGACGAACGAAATTTCTTCTTGAAATCGCTTGCCGATCAGGCCAGAAGCCTGGACCCCACCCGACTCGTTGCTGCGGCAATGGAAAAACACGCCAAAGACAAACAAACAATGACACTCAAAGACCCTGCGGCTGACTTCCTGGACGTTCTGAGCTTCAATCAATACATAGGATGGTACGACGGACTACCGGAAAAATGCGATCGGGTAAATTGGGTTTTCGAACACGATAAACCCGTATTTATATCCGAATTTGGCGGCGGCGCCCTACAAGGACTACATGGCGACAAAGACACAAGATGGACCGAAGAGTTTCAGGAAGACCTCTACATCAAATCCATCAACATGCTAAAACGTATGGATGGACTATCCGGCTGCACGCCATGGCTACTGATGGACTTCCGCTCCCCAAAACGAATGCTAAGCGGAATTCAGGATGGGTTCAACAGAAAAGGACTTTATTCGAATAAAGGAATAAAAAAGAAAGCATTCTTTGTTATGCAAAAATGGTACGAAGAGATAAAGAATAGCAGCAAAAGTAAAAAATAAATACACCAATTCCTTTTATAAAACGAAAGGCTGTCATCCTCAATTGAATGGCAGCCTTTTTGCTTATCATATCACCAGATTGACCAAGAAATCAAATACAAAAAATAAGCATTCTAAATCAAATGCGAATAAGTACAATATTAATCCATCTCGTGCAAATCTCAATTTTACGCCAAAAGAAAAGCGCTAACATTCTATTAATAAGAATATTAGCGCTTTGTAGCGTTGTCCTGCAAGGATTCGAACCCAGACTAACAGAACCAAAATCTGCTGTGCTACCGTTACACCACAGGACAATACCGGGGCTTTGTTTTCAAAAGCGATGCAAAGATATGGCTATTTTTTTATTTTGCAAAATAAATCAGCAAAAAATTTATTTCACAATCAACAAAAAGTAGTTTTTCTTCCCTTTTTGAACCAAAATATACTTTTCATTAAGCAAAAATGCAGAATCTACCACCTGATCAAATGCAGATATCTTCTCTTTGTTTATTGAGATCCCTCCCGCCTGAGCAGTCTTGCGCATCTCACCTTTCGAAGGGAAAATAGTACTGTGTTCGGTAAATAAGTCAACCGCTTTCACACCCGCCTCCACAACAGACCTCGAAACCTCAAACTGTGGCACACCTTCAAAAACCTGCAAAAATGTCTCTTCGTCCAGACTCTTTAACGCCTCAGATGTTGAGTTCCCAAACAAAATACCCGAAGCATCAACAGCTTTTTGATAATCTTCTTCCGAATGCACCATTATCGTCACCTCTTTGGCCAGACATTTCTGCAATGGACGTAAGTGAGGTGCCGACTGCTGCTCTGCAATCAACGCATCAATTTCTTCTTTGGGCAAGGCCGTAAAAATACGCACATATTTCTCCGCATCAGAATCACTCACATTCAACCAAAACTGATAAAATTTGTAAGGACTCGTGTATCTGCGATCAAGCCACACATTTCCGGACTCCGTCTTGCCAAATTTACCACCATCCGCTTTCGTAATCAAAGGACAGGTTAGCGCATAGGCTTCACCAGAGGCTTTACGACGAATCAATTCTGTGCCTGTAGTAATATTTCCCCATTGATCAGAACCACCCATTTGCAAACGACAGTTGTAGTTTTGATACAGATAAAGAAAATCAAAACCCTGAACCAATTGATAGGTAAATTCGGTAAAAGACATACCAATATTGGATTCTGAACTTAGCCTTTTTTTCACCGAATCCTTTGACATCATATAATTGACCGTAATATGCTTTCCAATATCCCGTATAAAATCAAGAAATGAGAAGCTCTTCATCCAGTCATAATTATTAACTAACAGCGCCGCATTGGGCTCGTCCGAGGTAAAATCGAGAAATTTAGACAACTGAGCTTTTATCGACTCCTGATTGTGACGCAAAATATCCTCGGTCAATAAATTCCGCTCTTGCGATTTTCCGGACGGGTCACCAATCATCCCCGTGGCTCCACCAACCAATGCAATTGGACGATGCCCTGCCCGTTGAAAGTGCTTCAACATCATTACACCAACCAGGTGGCCAATATGCAAAGAGTCTGCGGTTGGATCAATACCGACATAAGCAGTAGTCATCTCCTTTTTTAGTTGCTCTTCTGTACCGGGCATCATATCATGAATCATACCCCTCCACTTTAATTCTTCTACAAAATTCATATTTAAAAATTGAATGTTTTCAAAAAGTTATTTTCTACAATCGCACATAAATCAGCCTGAGAAATCGACAATACATGAGCTAATCTCTCATAAACATCCCCAATAACAAGGCTCTCATCATCGTCTGTTTCAGCAAAAATTCTGTCAACAGGAATATATTGCAACGCATCCTCATTAAACCGAGAACCAAATGAAAAATAAAAACCAAACGACAATAACTGCAACATCTGCTCCTTATTTCCCCGAAATGAGTGAATAATCCATTTCTGAGACGGCTTCAACCGCTTCCGCAAACCTACCAACTCATCAAAAGCCTTTACACAATGAATAATCAACGGCTTTTTATACTTCTCAGAAAGAGCCACCTGCAACTCCAAAACAAAAATCTGCTCACTTATCGGGACAGAACTTCGCTTATCAAGGCCGCATTCTCCAATAGCCAATAAACTATCATACAAACACTTATCTTCAATTAGTGCTATTTCAGCAGACACATCAACCTCATTTATCAACATCGGATGTATCCCCAACGAAAAGAAACCCGACCATTCAACCATTTGCCGACCACTCATATCCACCACAGAAATCTCGTCTGCCTGAGGATGCAAAGAATGGGTATGTAGATTGTAAAACTTCATTTCAGGGAACAGGGTCATATCCACTGCCACCCCACGGATGACATTTCAACAATCTTTTCAAAGCCAAAACCAACCCCTTCACCGGACCATGTTTTTTTATTGATTCGATGGCATACACAGAACAAGTTGGCGTAAACCGGCAAGTAGCAGGCTTCATTGGCGATATGGCATACCGGTAAAAATAGATTGGAATCAGCAAAACAAACGTTACAATTCGCTTCATAACTGTCGGTTTAGTCGCTCAATAATCTCCTTCATCTTTCTTTCCAACTCCGAATAATCAGCAATCTCCTTACTGACATACAAAAATGCAATAGAAATTCCGCTCACACCCTCAGGTAAATGAAGCGAATTTTTATTCAACCGATAAGCCTCTTTAATCCTACGCTTCAACAGGTTTCTTTTTACAGCCCGCTTAAAGCGCCTTTTGGAAACACTGATTAAAATAGCCTTCTCTGCGGTCTGCCCGGGCAATGAAACCAAATACACAACACGCAATGGATAGGCTACAAATGACTTCGCCCCTGCAAATAACTTATCGATGATAAGCTTGCGCGAGATACGTTCCTCCTTAGGCAAATTGCATTTTTCAGTATCCATATATACAAAAACTCTGAAAGCCCGTTTCTAGTTTATTGAAACAAACTTTCAGAGCAATATTTTTCTTCGGTTTAAATCTATTCCTTTGCAAGCATCTCTTTCAGATACAAATCCAGAGCCGCTGTCATCGAAGGGGCTTCCGGACGGGGGGCTTCAAAATCAAGCCTTAAACCGCCTTCTGTAACCGCCTTAGCCGTCGTATTTCCAAATGTTCCGATTCGAATATCTCCTTGTTCAAATTCAGGAAAATTCTTTTTCAAAGCGGCGATACCATTCGGGCTAAAAAACAACAACATATCGTAATCAAAAACCTCCTCTTCTGTAAAATCGTTACTCACAGTTCGGTACATTACAGCTTTTGTATGAGGTATTTTATGTATATCCAACGCAGATGTGGTTTCATCTTTGTGAGCATCCGAAATAGGCACCACATATTTTTCAGTTGAATGTTTGAGCAAAAATGGCACCAAATCATCAACTTTGCCTGATTTTCCAAAAAATATTTTACGTTTTCTGTATACAATATATTTTTGCAAATACAAAGCAATCGCCTCAGTAGTACAAAAATATTTCATGTTTTCAGGCACTGTTATTCGCAGACCTTCGCACAATTCAAAGAAATGATCTATCGATGTTTTGGCCGTAAAAATCACAGCCGTATATTCCTGCAAAGCAATTCTCTGTTGTCTGAATTCCTTCGTAGTAATGGATTCAACCTTTATAAAAGGACGAAAAACCACCTGCACACCATATCGCTCCGCTATCTCGAAATAGGGGGACTTTTCCGTACTTGGACTTGGCTGCGAAACGAGTATTTTTTTGATATTCAAGGCAATAAAGTTTATAACATTAAAAATTCTGATAACAATAGCTCAACACCTGATACAAAACAATAGCAGGGTAAACTTCAAGGGCGCAAAGGTACAACAATATATAAAAAAAGCCTCGGTAATTTTTAAAAAAAATCTTAACCCCACTCATTATTAGCAGTATCGCAACAACTATTACAATCATCGCAACCCAGCCTAAAATAATTTCTTCATCAATCTGAAAGAAAATCATCGCAATTGTTGGAAACAACAACAGCAAGCCTTCAACAGACAGCAGACTAAAATAATCAGACAAAAAAGCATTCAAATCACGCATGGATGAAAACATTGAACCTAAAACGTATACGATGAACAGCTTAATCAGGTAGTACGCCGCAAATATTCCGACAAACAAAACCACACCAATATTAAAATGATTCTTCAAAAACGCATCGTTTGATACAACCCGCATGAGATTATAAAACAAAATACCCTTCAACAAAAGGGACTGAATAAACAAGGCCGCTTTGGCTTCAAACTCAAAATTCCTTTTTCCGGAATTGAGGCGTATCCTCTCTTTAAAATTAAAAAAACGAATACAATAATCATAAAAACTCCGACCCACCGAGAATGAATAAATTGTCATCCCGACACATAAAAGAAGCGCCACCTGAATAGCCAATGAGTCATTTAACCCAACCGGCAATTCCTGACCTTCGTAACGTTTGTGTTCGCCAGGCTTACCCTTCGAACAAATAAGCCGCAACTCCTGATGATTTAACAACACAGAATCTTTGTTTGCAGCAAACAATGTAATTGAATCGTTTTTTTGGACAACCCGATCCGTGCGACGTGGCATCACTGAAATATTCGCACCAGCAGAATCTATCCCTGACACAACGGAATCCGAACAAATTGAGTCCTTTGGGTCTTTCAGAAAATAGCGATATAGAAACACTTTTTTTGCCATACTATTCTATATTACAGCCAAATCCAGAGGCTTATCACTCCATTCTACCGATTGCCGGATTGCCGGCAAAACCTCATCCACAGACTCCACAACCACCCACATTGCCAAATGCTGAGGGCGCATAAAATTCTCATCAATTGCCTTATTCAGCATCGCAATCAAATCATTATAATATCCATTTACATTGACTATTACAATGGGGTTTTTATACAAACCCAACTGCTTCCAGGTTATAATCTCCAACAACTCTTCCAGTGTTCCGCAACCACCCGGAAGCGCAATCGCAGCTCCGGAAAGCGAGGCCATCAGCATTTTGCGCTGATGCATCGACTCCACGATATGCAAATCGGTTAAACTACCGTGCCCCCATCCCTCATCGTGCATAAATTGGGGTATAACACCCTTTACCCGACCACCATGCTTCAAAACGCTATCAGCCAGCTCGCCCATCAAACCCTGATTTCCTGCACCATAAATGCATTCTATCTCATTCTTTGCCAGAATTACGCCCAAATCACGTGCCATCTGAAAATAGATTGGATTCAATTTCGAACTTGACGCGCAATAAACACAAACAGAGCTTAATGTCATGCTGATTTGATTTTTATGACTGATTAATGAAACGATTTTTCGAGAGCACAAAATTAACGATAATCATTGAAAAAGAAAAATGCCGCTTGCATTCGACAACCGAATGAAGCGACATTTCCATTATTTTTCAGAAACCGGTTACAATGCAAAGGCCTCTTTTATTTTATCAACATAATCGAGCTTCTCCCAGGTGAAAAGTTCAACTTCTTTGACTATGGGGGTAGGTATATATCTCGATGTAAATGTTTTTGTAACAACCTCAGGTACACGCCCCATATGTCCGTAGGCAGCGGCCTCCTGATATATCGGATTTCTCAGATTCAGTCTATCCTCAATCGCTTTCGGGCGTAAATCGAAAATACCACCCAGCTTTTGAGCAATATCAGCATCAGACATCGATACATTCGATTTTCCATAGGTATCAACAAACAAACTGACAGGCTTTGCGACTCCAATGGCATATGAAATCTGTACCAGCATCTCGTTTGCAACTCCTGCTGCCACCATATTCTTGGCAATATGACGGGCGGCATAGGCAGCCGAACGGTCAACCTTCGAGGGGTCTTTACCCGAGAATGCTCCACCACCATGCGCACCTTTTCCACCGTATGTATCTACAATAATCTTACGGCCGGTCAAACCGGTATCACCATGCGGACCGCCAATTACAAATTTTCCGGTCGGATTAACATGTAATATCAACTCCTGATCAAAAAGTAACTGAACTCTTTCGGGCAATTTTGACAATACACGAGGCAAAAGGATTGTCTTCACATCGTTATAAATCGTTTCCAACATAGTTTGATCCGCGACATTTGCCGCTTCATCACTTTTATCTGCGGGCACCACAAAATCATCGTGTTGTGTCGATACAACAATTGTGTGAATTCTAACAGGACTTCCTGCCTCACTATACTCAATTGTCACCTGAGATTTTGCATCGGGACGCAAATAGGTCATTACCTCATTTTCTTTGCGTATGGCAGCTAACTCCGAAAGCAAAAGATGTGATAAATCCAATGACAATGGCATATAGTTATCCGTCTCATTCGAGGCATAACCAAACATCATTCCCTGATCACCGGCACCTTGCTCCATAGGATCTACGCGCTCAACACCTCTGTTAATGTCCTGCGATTGCTCATGTATGGCCGAAAAAACCCCACACGAATCGCCATCAAACTTATATTCTGCTTTTGTGTAACCGATTTTATTAATTACACCGCGGGCAACTTCCGGCAGATCAATATATGCAGTTGATTTAACCTCTCCGGCCAATACAACCTGACCTGTTGTAACCAATGTTTCGCAGGCTACTTTCGATGTAGGATCCTGCGCCAAAAATGCATCCAGCAATGCATCTGAGATTTGGTCTGCCACTTTATCGGGATGTCCTTCTGATACAGACTCTGATGTAAATAGGTAATTCATCTTCTTTAAAAAGTTAAATAGTTTTGCTTTATTACATAAATAAACCGAGAAGACAAATGAGGAAGGGATTATACGAGGCAAAATGGCACCAATAGCGTAATCAGTTATAGATTATGAAAGAATACCATCTGCAAATTAATGACGACTATAACCTGAAAAACGAAAAATGGTATATGAAATAAATCCATTTTTAGCATTTTTTATTGTGGTTGCAAGCAGCCAAATTTATCCACATTCTTTTTCTCTCCGCAAAATTACTCAAATTATTTGAAATAATGCAGGATTGCTCTTCTTGTTAAGTTTTTTTGGTATCAAAATTAAGCTCATCAAATAATTGAGTCATAGTTTTACCCAAAACAGGATGCATAAAATCAGGTGCAATTTCAACTAGTGGATGCAACACAAACATTCGTTTTGTAAGCAACGGATGTGGCACTACCAATGACGGTGTTGAAATTGACTCAATGCCATAAAATAAAATATCAATGTCAATTATCCTGTCTTCATACTGTCCGTCGGTCTTTTTCAATCTCCCCATTTCTGACTCAATTGCCTGAATATCCCGTAAAACCTCAAACGGCCCCATAGTCGTATCCAAAGCAACAACAGCATTCAAAAACGAATGTGCACTTTCGAACCCCCATGGCTCTGACGAATAAAAACCGGATTGAGAAGTAATCTTCCCAATCCGGTCATTTAATATCTGTATCGCAGAAATCAGATTCGACTCTAATTCTCCCAGATTTGTGCCTAATCCTAAATAGATCTGCATTATGCCATTAAAGAATCAACATGGCATCGCCATACGCTCCAAAACGATATTTTTCACGAATCGCCAAGTCATAAATATCCAGCATCTCTTCGTGTCCACCAAAAGCACATGTCAGCATCAACAATGTAGATAATGGCATATGAAAATTGGTAACCATAGAAGTGGCAACACCAAAATCATAGGGCGGAAAAATAAATTTATTCGTCCATCCATCAAATGGCTTCAAATGGCCATCCGTGCTGACAGCTGTTTCAAGAGCTCTCATTACAGAAGTACCAACTGCGCAAACCTGACGCTGATTATCGATAGCGCGGTTAGCCACAGCTACGATTTCATCATCAATAATCATTTGCTCAGAGTCCATTTTATGCTTCGTCAAATCTTCCACATCAATATCGCGGTAGTTACCAAGACCTGAATGGACGGTTACATAACCAAAATCAACGCCTTTAATTTCGAGTCTTTTCAACAATTCTCTACTAAAATGAAGACCGGCAGCAGGCGCAACAACAGCACCTTCGTGTCTAGCAAAAATAGTCTGATATCTGCTCGAATCATCCGAAACGACATCGCGTTCTATATATCGGGGTAGCGGTGTCTCTCCCAATGCAAAAAGAGCTTTCTTAAATTCATCGTGTGGCCCATCAAACAAAAAACGCAATGTACGACCGCGCGATGTGGTATTGTCGATTACCTCTGCCACCATCGAATCATCTTCCCCAAAATAGAGCTTATTTCCAATTCTGATTTTACGAGCCGGATCTACCAAAACATCCCACAAACGCAATTCTGAATTGAGCTCTCTGAGCAGAAAAACCTCAATCTTAGCACCTGTTTTTTCCTTATTGCCATATAAACGCGCAGGAAAAACCATTGTATTATTGAAAATAAACAAATCTTTATCATCAAAATAATTCATGACGGACTTAAAAACCTCATGTTCAATCTGACCTGTTTTACGATGAAACACCAATAGTCTTGACTCGTCTCTGTTTTTTGCCGGATGATGAGCAATCAGCTCTTCCGGAAGCTTAAACTTAAACTGTGATAACTTCATAGTTCTGTTATATATTTATTGATTCAATTTCATTATTTATAAGCGCATCAACTTCACTTACGTCAATACAATCAGATAGTTTCACCTCTCCAATCCTTGTCCGTACCAAAGAGATTAAATGTCCCCCACTCTGCAATGCGATACCAATATCCCTCGACAAAGCCCGGATATATGTACCTTTACTACATACAATTCGCAACTTTATGACAGGCAACTCAAAGGCCAGAAGCTCAATTTCATCAATAACTAACTCTTTGGCTTTAAGCTCTACCACTTCACCTTTACGGGCCATCTCGTAGGCACGTACTCCATTTACTTTATTCGCAGAATAGGCCGGCGGGACCTGCATAATGCTTCCCAAAAACTGTTGAAGGGCAAGTTCGACATCCTCTTTTTTGATGTGTGTAAACGGATAGGTATTATCAACCTCTGTCTCCAAATCAAACGAAGGCGTAGTAGAACCCAACTTTATTTCAGCCACATATTCCTTTGTCTGATATTGAAAGCTATCTATCAATTTGGTCGACTTTCCGGTACACAAAATCATCACACCTGTAGCCAAAGGATCTAATGTGCCGGCATGTCCTACTTTCAACTTTTTCACCTGTATTGCTTTCGATATTCGATTTCGCACTTTATTTACAAGATCAAAAGAGGTCCAACCCAACGGTTTATTAAAAAAAAGAACTTCTCCTTCTACAAAATTCCTCATTATACGATATTTAGTTCATAACCCATCATGAGCATAATTAGTATTATTACACCCAAAACAATGCGGTAATATCCAAACACTTTAAAACCATACTTAGTCACAAATCCGATAAAGAACTTAATCGCCAAAACGGCAACAACAAATGCTACGACATTACCAATAAGTAAAATATCAAGATTGCCCATTAATTCATCTACACCACCGGGCTCTTTCAGAAATTTCAACAACTTATAGGCAGATGCCGCAAACATAGTGGGCACAGCCAGAAAAAAAGAAAACTCAGCCGCACTCTTTCGGCTTAATTTTTGGGACATCCCCCCTACTATTGTGGCCATTGAGCGTGAAACCCCGGGGATCATTGCGATACACTGAAACAATCCGATGATAAATGCTTTTCGCGGATGAATTGACTGCGAATCATCAGAATCCTGAAACCAGTTATCCACAAACAACATCACAACACCTCCCAAAATTAGCATAATGGCAACCACAACAACGTTTTCCAGCATCATGTCTATATAATCATTGAGCAAAAAACCAATCACAGCAGCAGGTAGAAAAGCAATCAACAGCTTGACATAAAAATCGAAGCTTTGCAAGAATCGTCTCCAGTATAACACAATCACCGACAAAATAGCGCCAAACTGAATCAATATGGTAAACAATTTAACAAAGTCTGAACTCTGAATATTCAGAATTTTTTGAGTAATAATCATGTGACCGGTAGATGAAACAGGCAAATATTCTGTCAACCCCTCTACAATAGCAATAATTATTGTCTGAAAAACATCCATTCCTAATTTCCCTTTTTCTTAACTAAAATAGCAACTATAACCAAAAGAAAGCCCATAAAAACGATGAAGGGTGCAACCACAATGCGAGTTTTACTGAATATATCAGCATTAAATGCCGTTTCAGTTGAACCACTTCCGGCCATAAGGCCAAATCCCAAAACAATCAAAATAAGAGAAACTACAATCAAGATGTAATTTAACTTCCCAAATGCCAAATTCTTTTGTTCCATTTTATATTTATATTATTAACGTTACCAACAACTTAAATCGAATACAAATTATCAGATCTCATACGCAGATACCTTGTCAGCGAGAAATAAGATGAAATCCACGACAACAAAATACCCAATAACAATACTATGCCAAAAACAATCAATATTGCATCCGGGCGAATCAATGTAACCAAAACATCAATTTCTGTTGCCAGATAATACAACAATCCACTCAGCATGCCAATCGCCAGAAAAGAAGCAAATATTCCATTTAAAATGCTACTAATTATGAATGGTCGTCTAATGAACGAATGCGATGCTCCAACCAACTTCATGGCATGTAGGATAAACCGCTTAGAATAAACGCTCAAACGTATAGTATTATTTAGCAAGGCAAAGGAAATCATCATCAAAATTGCGGAAATTGAAAGTAAGACAACTCCTATCCGCTTAATATTATCATTGATCAACTGAATTTCAGCCTTGCGATACAACACCTCCTGCACATATGGATTTTGACGTATCTCCCTCTCAATTAATGAAATACTATCATTATTTGCATACTGCGATTTTAATTTAACTTCAACTGAGGCCAACAAAGGAACAGAACCAAGAAAATCCTGAGGATTCTCGCCTAATTCAGAAGTTAACTCCTTCAAAGCCCTCTCTTTTGTAATCAACTCGCACGATTTTACATATTTCGAGATCGAAATATTTTTCTGAATTCTCGAAAGTTCTGCATCCGAAATATTATCGGAAAGAATAACCGAAAATCCAATATTTTCTTTCACATAAGTGGAAAGCTCATTAGCCATTAAAGTCAATAAGACCAATATACCAAGCAAAAAGAGCACCAATGAACTACTGATTATAGCCGTTATTTTTGCACCAAAAAAAGATGTCGTTCTGATTTTTCTCTTACTTCCCATTTATACTGTTTTTTTTAAAACATAAATAATAGAACTACTTTTTGATTTATCTCCAAGGGCTGAAAGGAATGCCACAGCTCCAACAAGCATACCTCTTACAAACGCAAGAGAACCCTTTTTATATTTTTCACTCAACATAGAGATATAAAATGCATCTAACGGCATTGGCATCGTCTTCATCAACTCAAAGCCATTCTTTTGCATCAAACATTTCACCGTCTCAATATCAAAATGCCATAAATGACGTGGAACATCATAAGCTGCCCAATATTCGTGGTAATGCATTGCATCATAAGACTTACAATTTGGTACTGCAACAATGAGCTTTCCGCCAGGTTTCAACAATGCATTAAAACGAACTAACATTTCATTGAGGTTCTCAATATGCTCCATCACATGCCATAACGTGATTACATCAAAACTATTTTTCGCCAGTGTTTCAATTTTAGCAGGATCGAAAACATCCAGCGAGAACTTTGATACAGCCAGGCTTCGAGCTTGCGAACTTTTTTCAAGACCAATTGCCGACCAGCCACTGTTTGTCACTGAATTTAAAAAATAACCAGTACCACAACCATAATCGAGCAAACGTCCGGTAGAAATACCAGACTCTTTTTTCACCAACTCAGCTTTGCGATTAAGCATATAGCCTCTCGCATAATGATAGATATAATTAACTATTCCTTTTTTCGTATCTGTATGTGAAACATAATCCTGTACTTCGTAATAACGCCCGATTTCATTTTCAGACGGAAAAAGTTGAGTAAATACGAAACCGCAAGACACACATTTCTGTAAAGAATATTTCTCTTGCGAAGCGTAAAAATCCACACATTCAATAAAATCAACGAAATCAGTTTTCCCACAAACAGGACAAACTTCAACTTTTATCTTAGTCATTAATTATATGTTTTCCTATACTATTTTTGAAGGGATGTTAGCAAAATGATATATAAATAATCTATCTGCATGAAATTACCTCATAGAATAAATATCATACAAAAAAACGAATAATTTATCAGAAAACGCATATAAGAGACACTATTTAACAAAAAAAGAGGCTACACCAGGTAGCCTCTTCTTGATAAATTATACGGTTTATTCGTAATCTAATACTGATTTACGGGCTGCATAAACCTTTTCAAAGTCATCTTTTGCTCCAACGATCAACTTATCAAATTCTCTTTGACCCGTTCCGGCAGGAATTAAATGTCCACAAATAACATTCTCTTTCAATCCTTCCAGTCTGTCAATTTTACCATTGATTGCAGCTTCGTTAAGTACCTTAGTCGTTTCCTGGAACGAGGCAGCCGACATGAAACTTTGCGTTTGTAAAGCTGCTCTTGTAATACCTTGCAAAATCTGATTAGAAGTCGCAGGCACTGCATCACGTACTTCAACTAAACGTAAATCTCTTCGTTTCAACAAACTGTTCTCATCGCGAAGTTTACGTGGTGTAATAATCTGACCAGGTTTCAATGTTTGAGAATCTCCGGCTTCAATAATTACTTTCTTACCCCATATTCTATCGTTTTCTTCCATGAAGTCATGCTTATCAACAATCTGTTGTTCCAGGAATCTAGTATCACCCGGGTCAACAATCTCGACTTTACGCATCATCTGTCTAACGATAACCTCAAAATGCTTGTCATTGATTTTCACACCCTGAAGACGATATACATCCTGCACTTCATTAACAATATACTCCTGAACAGCTGTTGGGCCTTTAATCGCCAGAATATCTGATGGTGTAGTAGCCCCATCTGACAATGGTGTACCAGCACGAACATAGTCATTTTCCTGAACAAGGATTTGCTTGGAAAGTGGAACCAGATATTTTTTAACCTCACCTGTTTTAGAAGTTACAGCAATCTCTCGGTTACCCCTTTTAACTTTTCCGAAGTTCACTTCTCCATCAATTTCAGCTACAACAGCAGGATTAGAAGGATTACGCGCTTCAAACAATTCAGTAACACGCGGAAGACCACCGGTGATATCACCTGCTTTTCCAACGGCTCTCGGAATCTTCACAAACACCTCACCCGACTTAATCTCATAACCTTCATCCTTCATTAAGTGAGCGCCTACAGGTAAGTTATAGGTTCTCAGAATCTCACCATTCTCATCCAAAATATGAGCTGCAGGAACGCGGGTTTTTTCTTTTGATTCGATAATAATTTTCTCTCTCAAACCAGTCTGCTCATCCGACTCAACCTTGTATGTAACATTCTCAATTACATTTTCAAGTTCAATCCGACCAGAAACCTCAGAAACAATTACCGCATTAAATGGATCCCATTCGCAAATAACATCCCCTTTTTTCACAAGTTCGCCTGTATTGTAATACAGTTTTGATCCATAAGGAATATTTTGGGATGTCAGTATTATTTTTGTGTTAGTATCAACAACACGCATTTCAGCCAAACGTCCAACAACAACAAGAATATTCTTACCATTATCATCAACGGCTTCAACAGTTCTCAATTCCTCAATATCCAAAATACCATCATATCGAGAAGTAAAGTTAGATACAGCTGCAATATTCGAAGCGATACCCCCAACGTGGAAAGTACGAAGAGTAAGCTGTGTACCTGGCTCTCCAATGGACTGCGCGGCAATTACACCCACGGCTTCACCCTTTTGAACCAGTTTTCCCGTTGCCAGATTTCGTCCATAACACTTCGAACAAACCCCTTTGCGAGATTCACAAGTCAGTACTGAACGAATTTCGACTCTCTCAATTGGTGAATCCTGAATTTTCTTAGCAACATCCTCAGTAATTTCCTCTCCGGACTCTACCAAAACCTCACCGGTCAAAGGATGTTGAATATCATGTACAGATACACGTCCTAAAATTCTCTCATATAGTGATGCAATTACCTCCTCATTGTTTTTCAACTCAGAACAGGTCAATCCACGCAACGTTCCACAATCTTCTTCATGAATGATTACATCCTGACTAACATCAACCAAACGTCTTGTCAAATATCCGGCATCAGCTGTTTTCAAAGCCGTATCCGCCAAACCTTTACGAGCACCGTGGGTAGAAATAAAGTATTCCAAAACCGACAAACCTTCTTTGAAGTTCGATAAGATCGGATTTTCAATAATCTGACCACCTTCTGCTCCTGATTTCTGTGGTTTAGCCATAAGACCCCGCATACCTGAAAGCTGACGAATCTGCTCTTTAGAACCCCGGGCACCTGAATCAAGCATCATATAAACAGAATTAAAGCCCTGATTATCTGAGGCAAGCTGTTTCATCAAAATATTCGATAAACGCGAGTTAATGTGCGTCCATGTATCAATAATCTGATTATAACGTTCATTATTGGTAATGAATCCCATGTTGTAGTTGGCCAAAATCTGCTCAACTTCATCATAACCTTCCTGAACAAGTTTATCTTTTTCTTCCGGAATAATTACATCCGACAAGTTAAAAGACAATCCACCTTTAAACGCCATCTTGTAACCAAGATCCTTAATATCATCAAGGAAATTAGCCGTACGGGCTACTCCACAAATTTTTATAACATTACCAATGATATCACGCAAAGACTTTTTAGACAAAATCTCATTGATAAACCCAACTTCTTTAGGAACAAACTCATTAACCATGATTCTTCCAACCGAAGTTTCTCGAACCATTTTCCCTAAAACGCCAGACTCATCTAAATCATCCACAACTACTTTTACAGGTGCATGAATTGAAACTTTACCTTCATTGTAAGCAATGATAGCTTCTTCCGGTCCATAAAAATTGAGGCCTTCGCCTTTGGCTCCCGGACGAAGCTTTGTTATATAATACAATCCCAAAACCATGTCCTGAGAAGGCACTGTAATAGGCGCACCATTTGCAGGATTTAAAATGTTATGAGATGCAAGCATCAACATTTGCGCTTCTAATACCGCCTCGTTGCTCAATGGTAAATGCACAGCCATCTGGTCACCGTCAAAGTCAGCATTAAATGCAGTACAAGAAAGTGGATGCAACTGAATAGCTTTACCTTCAATCATTTTCGGCTGAAAAGCCTGAATACCCAAACGGTGAAGAGTTGGTGCACGGTTTAATAATACCGGATGACCTTTCATCACGTGCTCAAGGATATCCCAAACAACGGGATCTTTACGATCAACTATTTTTTTAGCAGATTTTACCGTTTTAACAATACCTCTTTCAATCAATTTACGGATGACAAAAGGTTTAAATAGCTCAGCTGCCATTGTTTTCGGAAGTCCGCACTCGTGCATTTTTAATTCAGGACCGACAACAATTACAGAACGGGCAGAGTAGTCAACACGTTTACCTAATAAATTTTGACGGAAACGACCTTGCTTACC
>CAZHNZ010000069.1:0-21797 GCA_964534355.1 uncultured Parabacteroides sp. | reverse complement strand
TCCGTTCGAAATATATAAAATATATTTTTTGAGAAACTTGAATTAGAGAACTTCATTAATAATAGGGCCGGGAATAACGCTATCTCAATAAAATTATTTTTCATTAAATTTGAAACAAGCAGTGGACACAACCACGAAGTTGAGAATGCCATTAAAGTCAACCCAAACAGAAAAGAAATCTTGGAAAAATTCACCTTATTTTTTGATATAAATTTCTTTAATAACGAAATATTACGGATAAGACTAACGAAGGCCATTATTTACACTTGATTTTTTCAACAAAAACAAACGTAATATTGATTTTATGCTCACAAATAAATGACGGTAACATCGTCTAATAAAACTGATATCTGCTATCGGATCTTTTGGTACGAACTTTACACCTTTACTTATCAAACTACTTTTAAGCACACCTACATCTTCTTTTAAAATAGCTCTTCTCTGAAGCCAGATCTTTTGATTATCAACCTGTCTTGGCGATTTCCATCCCAAATAAATATTTCCGTCATTAAATGATGGATTGGGGAAATATTTATAAATTAATAAAGAAATAATTGCTTGATCATGTTTATTTCTTACATCAACAGCTTTAATATGCTCTTCTATCCTAACAACAGATAAAGCTTCTTCCAAAAGAGTTGAAATCAAATTATTTTTCCGGAAAACCATAAATGTTGCTGCAACAGAACCTTTACCCAATCTAAAATTATAATCAACACCACATCCTTTACACGCGAACATACTAGCTTCATAGTCAAGAAACTGATAATTTGGAACAATAAAATATCCTTGCTCTTTAGCAATTCTAAGAATTTCATCTAACGGTTCTAATACTAATACCCCCGCATCCATCCAAATCACGATTTCTGCTTTTTGTTCACAAATACACCAAACTTTCCACGTATAGTGTTCACGCCAGTGTTGACAAAATGGATCAATATTTAAAACTTCTATTTCTGACTTTGTCAAAAATTCTATTGTTTTAGAACTTAGCCCAAGATCATAAACTCTTATTGGCGGATGTGTTGGCCAATTACAGTTCAGAGATCCAATTAACGAATATAACGAATCAGCATATTTTTCTGACGCTGCTGTTACAATAATTTGTTCCATAAATCGACATTATTTTTTCTTTGCCCAGAAGATTCCATAACATTTAAAATGATGTAATAACCATTTTATGCTGAAAATCCGGTTTAAAATATAAGATCTGTAATATTCGTGTTTTAGAGCACGTATGATCATTAGAAAATAAGCGTCATATATTCTAAAAAAAGTAAATGTTAGTCCTTTTACATAATAAACAAGCGATTCATTTCCAAGCAAATAAACATACTGCTTTTTATATAAAACCGAAGATAGAGATTTAAAACAATTTTTATCTTTTAGTCCATCAAATAAAAAATCCACCAAATAAATAAATTTTTTTGCACTTTTTTTGTTGGGAACACGACAAAACCAAGATTTTAATTCTATTTTAGATGCAATCAAAAATGAATCGTAAAGCACCCTTATTATATATTGTTTATGAGCTAATCCCAGGTCATCAAAATAAGGTTGCATATAAGTGACTGTTAAATTATCAAAGTCAGATAGAACATACAAATTACCAAATGAATTTTTTTTAATTAAAAAAGGAAAAACATCCTTGTAATTAAAATTCTTCGCATAACGAGGAAAAACAAAAGAACGATGCACCTCCACATCTGCAATTTCAGAATTACTCGTTAATCTGGAATAATGTTTTTCATAATCATAAGGCTCTTCTCTATTACCATGA
Organism: uncultured Parabacteroides sp.; assembly: GCA_964534355.1. Classification (GTDB taxonomy): domain Bacteria; phylum Bacteroidota; class Bacteroidia; order Bacteroidales; family UBA7332; genus CAXXIC01. Next base: position 20,017 of record CAZHNZ010000069.1, on the reverse strand, counting down.
TATGTATAATAACCTTGCTCCATCAAAATTTCTGCTGTTTTAAAAAAAGAGTTTGGTTCAACAAGAAAATCAATATCCCCAATTACTCTTTCACCAGATGTAGAGTAAAGTCCATCCATTAAATTTGCAGTTCCTTTAATGTAAACGGGAGTTATATTATGTGCGTTAAGAGCTTTGTTTATTCGTTCAATCTGTCGTAAAATAGCACTGTTACGTTCATCATTCATTTCATAGAGCGCTTGCAAATGCTCAGCAAGCCCTTCTGGCATCATATCCAACAGATTACATTCGCGAAAACGCTGGTAGAGAGAGAGCACCACAAAATGGTCGCTGGCCAACCGGATAAAAAAATTCCAATCGAAATCAGGACCTGCTATACGATCTTTCACAGATAGCAAAGCCTCAATATTTCGGTCTATAGTAAGACTTTTTGCTATAAAAAAAGTATAATCCCGTTTTTTAGTTTTGGTCATTGTAACGCGCAACAAAGTTGGTCACTCCCATGCCGAAAGTAACTATTCTTCAACAAATCAATCATTTACATCCGGACAGCAAATAAGCAGTGAACCCACTGCTTATCGTGAAAAGAATACAAACATTAAACTGTTTTTAAATCTTTGCAAAGATAGTCAGATTTCTGAAATATGAGCTATTACAATCATCAAATTATCTATAGTCGCAAATATCAAATAGAAAAAAAATTATTAATATAATCTGTAACAGATAACGCAAAGAAAAAAACTATTGATGCTTTGCACCAGAGTTAATACACTATAAAACAAATCTACTTTATAACATAATTTCTAAATGAAGGACAAAAGTTATCAATCACATAATTCACACCTTTATTATTAATTATTATATTTTGCGAATCACACAAGTTTCCTCCACCATAATGACCATTTACTGCATAAGATAAAAAACAGCCTTTGGGATCTTCTTTACACCTAAACACCAACGTATTACCTCGTCTTATAACAGGTTCAGAATCAATAATTGAAACATTTGAACCATTTACAAGTGTAAATCCAAAATTTGGTTGCTTTCCATTCGGATTGTGCCATTGATCACCTGAAATATCAAATCTCATAGGAGGAACAGGCACATCAAACTGAATACTTAAAATCCAAACAGAATCAGAATTTACAATAGAATATGATTTGGGATAAAAAAGTTTCAACGGCTGATTATCATTAATCAATCTTTTAGCTTGTATACCCATTTGCATACCCACTAAAGCACCATCAACAGGATGCCACAAATCACTATATTTAAATTGATACATAGAACCACCAAAATGCACATTCTCTTTATCCATCGCGAGTCTTAATTGAGCAAAAGCCGGCCCATAATCTTTAAAACTTTGATTATCGACAGTTACACCTACGACAGGTGCTCCCTGATAAGTAATGAACTGAACATCCTTGGTTTGCCCGGTAATTGTTTTGATATCTGCATTTAAATCTACGAATAATTGATCAAGGGTATTATAATAATCAGATTCTTTATCATTGGCATTACTCTCACCCTGCGCCCAAAAAAGCACCGGAACACCAAACGTTTTACCCTTATCTACAGCCATCTTAAATGCTTTATTTACAGAAAATAGAAGCCGGGAATAAAGATCAGAACCTTTCACAAAACTATTAATACCTGCACCACTGCGCCCCGGGGTAGATAAAATAAACTGATAATCAAAATTAGATAAGTCTACACAATTCTCTTTCTCCAAGAGTGACATCCAGGCAATTGCAGAAGCAGCCACCGGAGACCAATCTTTATTTGACAACGAGGATAACAACAACAAATCCTCGCCATAGAAAGAGTTTACACTAGTGATATCATTTATATTTACATTTGACAAAGACTCATTACACCCCCCTTTAAAGGAGAGAATATTTCGAAAATTTGAAGAGCCATTAGTGGCATTGGAGGCTACAGATAAACTTTGACCATAAAACGGCAACATATTTATATCCCAATCGTAAACCAGATTATTTGATGATACATTATTTTTTGCTGTAGAAATTACCTTAAGTACTTCCGGCGATAATTTTGACATTGAGACACTATTATCTCTTAAATTTTCATTAATAACCATTTCGTAAGGCTGATATGCTGTTGCTACAGATCCCTCTTCAAATTGAGTTGTATTCAAATCTGATGGATAACATGAAAACCTTATATAAAATGCACCGTCGGGTACTACAACAGGATATAATCCATCTTTACTTCCGGATATAAACTTAAAGTTTGCATCGTAGAATGTTTTAAAAAGGACAGATGTATTACAAAAATAATGCTGACCAGCTTTTACCGGAATAAAATCAGAGGAACAATATGATGCATTGGTTTGCAAACCTCCATTATCCCAATTAACAAAATAGCCGCTAATTGCTTTTGACTTATCAAATAAATTTTTTCCAACTGCAATTTTAGAACAGAGACCAATTCTATCATCCAACATTTTTTGTTTATTTATCCAGTACGCTGAATTGTTCCAATCAATTATATTTGTACCAATAAATTGTTCAGTCTCCCATGTATTTATAGACGTGCTATATGTGATTATCAAACCAGATTTTCGAATTATTTCGGGAACAGCTGACCTGGCGAGAATCGAGGAATAATACTTATCCGAAACTAGTGGAACCTTATTTGTAACATTATAAAAATCAACTTCAGCTTTGTCAATTTTCAGCGCCAATGCTTCGTTGGTTTTAGAATTAATACTTCCCGCATCAGAAATAACATAAGGATTTTTTTCAGTTCCTGAACCTATGACCAGAATATTATCTCCTGCCTTTATTTTTGTTTCATGACCATCAATCATATTCAATTTATTTGACAGTGAATCTACTCCAATCTTCAGATCTTCAGCATTTTTTGAATACATTGCATAGGGTACGCTTAGTAGCGGATTAGTAGCAACAATCGAAGTATAATCTACACCTCCATTTGGATCCACCTCAACCTTAATATAATAGCCACCTTTAGACCAATCTATCTCAGACAAATCACCCAAAACAGGAGTTACACCTCCAATCTCAATAGATACAACCCCATTTGTATTGGTAACTGCTTTCTGAATTTCAACAAACACAGGTTTATTCTCCTGTATTATCGAAATCTTAAGTGACACACTTCGATTCACAATTAACCGACCACCTTCATCCCGAACAACCGCCTGATAACTTATCTTATGCGGTGCTTTAGCCTGAACAATTATTACACATACAAGCAGAGATAAAAAAAAACAAACTTTCTTCATACTATTTATGTTTTATGATTTTAACACACTCTGTATCTTCCAGATATACTGAACCTGTATTTTCAATTTTCAGAAAATATGTTGTCGATGGCAAATCACAAATATCAATTCTTGAAATGATATTTACAACTTTTCCTCTTCTACAAACCTTCCCTTTTAAATCAACTAAGGTAAAAACAAAGTCCTGAATCAAAGCATTATCAACCTTCAAATTCAGATAAGACTTTGCCGGATTCGGATATACAAGACATAAAACCTTTTTTCTCAGTGTTGTTAAACCACCAACAGCAAATGTAATAACATGCGGATACTGTATTCCCTGATTAAACCGGGGAGATTCATTAACAAAACACATTTGTCCAATCGAAAAATCAATAATTCCACCAGTGCCCTGTCCGCTTCCTCCTGTAGCTACAAATACCTGTTGTGAATACAATGCATTTGTTAAATTTAAACAGACTAAAAATAGAATTATTTTCACAAACTGATTATTCATAATTTCCAAAAATTTATTTTACTATCTACCATAAAGATGAATATCAAATAATTCGAAAAACAATAAACATATTATTAAATATCAGACATACACCTATCAAAAACTCTGCAAAGATAATAAATTATATACAACTATCTCAGTTGTATTTTAAATTATATCTAAATAAAAGTTGATTTCAACAATCAAATGAAACTGGTTAGGGTATACTAGACTCTGAGTATTCTCCATTATTGATAGCCCGAATTACATTTTTGTGATTCTCAACTATTATTTTACAAATAATTACAACAACTAATTATAAAAAAAAACATTTTGGCAACGAAATAACTATAATATGCAACGAAACAGATAAAATATGTAATGAACAGATTAATTCACACTTATCAATTAAAATATATTACAAAGCCAAAAACACAGATACTACCAAGAAACGTATAATCATATTATATAATTTAATTCAGAACTCACCTCATTTGATTTATTTTCGCTATATTTGCATACAATTACATATAAACTAATTATGAAAATTAGACTCGTCATCGTTTTGTTCATTGTATTGATAGAGCCAATTTATGCACAATCTGTTTTCAGCTCCGGTAGTTTTTCGGGCAAATACATTGAATCGATAATTGGTGAATGCATGATAAAAGATAATACATTTGAGGAAAATGGGTTTATTCCAATTTCCCTTTTAACAAACTCACCAGTCGAAGCAAACACAAAATACACTTCTAAAGATATATACAAACTTATATGTATTAGGAAAAACAGAAAAGAGACCATTTTTATTATTAAATTCAACAATCCGATAATTAAAAACGAATTAGCAATAAAGATATTTAACTCTCAAGGTTTATTAATACTATCAAAAGAAATATCCAACAATATCACTTCAATTGACTGCACCGGATTTTGCAAAGGCATCTACCTGATTTGTTTTTATTCAAATCAAACAAAATTAAAAACAAACAAATTCACACTCTAACAAACCACTGCTATGCGACTTAAAATATTTTTCATATCTATTACAGTTAGCATTCTGAACGCGATTTCGGAAACACCCAAAACAATCAACTATCAGGGTTTACTTAAAACCGAAGATGGTCAATACAAAACCAACTATACCTATGAATTAACAATTAAGCTAATCCAGGATAAGACAATTATTTACACAGAAACACACACCGGAACAACTAATTCCAAAGGCGTCTTTGCATTAAGAATTGGCGAAGGCAATAGCCAAAATAATAATTACAAATCAATTAACTGGGAAAAAGGAGATATAAGTGTTGAAACATGGTATGATAATAAAAAAATTTCCGAAACAACACTAACCGCTGTGCCGTATGCACTATTTGCCAACTCAACAACCGGATTAGATAAATTAAAAAACACCATTGACTCATTATCTGTTGAAAACGAGAAATTACGATTAATACTTAGCAATATTACAGAAAAAAGCAAGAATCTCTTTGATAAAAATGCAGCAACAACAGGGAAATATATAGCCAAAGAAGGTTGGATCGGCGACAATAGCAACTATGGTATTTCAGATTATATCCCCATTATACCAGGACAAAGAATTGCGTTAACGAAAGCGGTCACATACAGCCACATCGGAATAAATCTATACAACAACGAGAAAAAGCTCATCAGCACCCAACCAGGCTCTGATATTATTACCGGCATAAATAATAGTGCATTCATGCGGTTTACATTTCATATAAACGAAATTAATCAGACACAAGCTGAATACGGAACTATAACTACTCCATATCAAAATTTTGGAACCATACTAGCTCTCAATAACAATACAGACATATCCACAAATAATATCGAAGCAATTCTGCCTGACACCCTATATTTCGCACAAGAGAAAACTGCAAATCTCTATTTCGACAACTTCATAACCACACCAATAAACAAAAACGGGATTTCTGCCAGATTCGAAAAAACTACAGGTATAAACTACAATAGACAGTTCGTAATTACTCCCACTACAGAGTCAGAAATCATTCCAGCCAATTTATCTATCCGTCAAAATAACACACTCTCAAAATCTTACAATCTTAATTACAGAGTAATCAATCAACATAAAAACAAAGGAAAAAGTGTAAATTTATTATTTATTGGTGATTCCTTTACAGATAAAGGCACCTATGTAGAGGAAACCTATACACAAATAACTGCAGATAGTATTAATGTGAATCTTATTGGCACTACTGGCACTTCAAAACGCAGATCTGAGGGGCTAAGTGGTGGAAGTATTGATAATTCTATTCTGGACATTTCTGCTGGTGCTTCCCGCATTGTCCATGTAGAAGGAGTTACCAATCCACCTTATACCGGCTATCCAGGCATTATCTATAAAGATAACAATGGAGGTCAATGGATGTGTAAAGGATACAAATTGGATAATAAAGGAAACGGTATGATGCGCTTTGCTCAATATGGAGTAACAGATATGTCGTCTTTCCCCAGAAATGGAACACTAACAAAACTATCAACTAACAACTCTACAACGGGTGAATCAATAATCAACTATACAGATGCTGTTGAAGCTTATATGAATCCGTTCATTAACCCTTTAACAAAGAAAACAGACTTTAAATACTATATTAACTTCTGGGATTTTAATACCCCTGATATCGTCATTCTTCAATTCGCATGGAATGGACTTGCAGATTGGGCATCAGATGAACAAATAAATACAATATCAGATAGGGCAAAAACGACTATAGATCTTCTACACAGCGACTTTCCTTTCTGCAAAATAATTTTTTCAATTGAACCACAAGGCGCCATAAACGCAACAACGATAGACGTATTAGGAAAACATTATTCTATACTTAGATTCGCAAAATCATTGTATAACTTGTTTGAAGACAACAACTATAGCCAGTTTGTCAAAATAGCGCCATCATATGCATGGGTAGATCGAATTAATGGCTACGGCAGCAAAACGACCGTATTAAACCAACGTTATCCGGATATAATTGAAAGCACATCTACCGATCCTGTTCACTGCAATGACAATGGGATGAAACAAATTTCTGACTGCCTCTACCCAATCATCCATCTTTTTTTAAATAATAAGTAATCGTTCACTCACTTTTTCTACTCAAATACCTTAACACTATCAAGAACTGAAGCAGCGGTGCCATTATGGCACCCCCCCCAATTATATGGGGTTCAAACTCGAAATGACACGCAATCCCCCTTATAAAAAGGGATAAAAAAGCATCAGCGGCTTCGCCGCTGATGCTTTTTTATCCCCCGCCACTCTGAGCAGCGGGGTCATTTCGAACATAGTGAGAAATCTACAATTATCCCGACTACGGACGAAAACGTCATTGGTAACGCAGTGAGAAATCCACTATCTACCGACCGCTACGAAGGACAATTTTGCCGACCTTAATCGTTTTGTTTTCCTGAATAAACCTATATAAGAATACACCACGCGGTAAACCACTCACATCCAGACTTTCATTTCGGAAGTTGTCCTGACGGAAAACCACTTTACCATACAAATCCTGAATTTCGAAAGAAACCGAACCCTCAATTTTACCATAATTGATAAATAAAGTGTTAGTAACCGGATTGGGATACAATTTCAGTTCAGGAGCCGACAGATTCTCTTTGGCATCCACAGAGACATCGTTGCGGTAGAAAGATGCTTTAGAGGTAGGAGTCCATTGATTATGCGCATCTTTGAAGCGAACAGACACAGTATGCTGTCCTTTGGCCAGTGATCCGGTGTTGATCGACTCAGCAAAGTTCAACACCAACGATGTTTCCACAATAGATTTCTCTGTTCTGGTTAAGAACAGCTCATCAAACCAATATTCGTAACTGACAATACGGTTAGTTGTTTCGTCGTATGCCGGAGATTTTCTGAAATACTGGGTGGTTGGCACAGACCAAACCCCATTCTCATCCTGAAAACGAACCTGCACCGAATGAATACCCGTTGACAGACTATTCGCAGAAAAGTCTTTCGTTAAAATAAACTCGTCTCCCGGAGTAATACTCTCTTCAATTTTTGCCGCAAAATTTGAGTCAAACCAATATTGGTACTTTTTCAGTTTTGCTACCGAAGAGATTGAGTTATCAGGTGATTTCAAAAAAAACTGAGTTGCCGGCACTGACCACAGACCATTCTCATCCTGAAAACGAATTTGAAGGGAATGAATACCCGATACCAGATTCGAAGTTGCCAGATTTGCAGAAAAAGTCAAATTATCGGCAGGTGTTATTGTCTGCTCCACCTTTGCTGAAATCAGCGAATCGAACCAATATTGATATTTAGTGATATTGATTTTTTGCTGTGCCGAATTCGGGGATACTTTCACAAAATAGTGCGAAAAAGGCGCACTCCATACACCATTAACATCCTTAAAACGGATTTGAACAGAGTGCACCCCAACCCCCAGTTTATTTGCAGATAACAATCTTGTTATTACCAAACTGTTTTGAGGAGAGAACGACGAATCTACTTTGGCTGCAAAATCACCATCAAACCAATATTGCATAGCATTCACAGGAGATATTGTCTGATCTGCACTCTTCGAGAAATAGCGAATAACAGGGGCACTCCACACGTTTTTGCTATCTCCGAAACGAACATTAAAACTATGTATTCCGGCTTTCAATCCTGAAGCAGAAATTGAAGTTTCCAGATTTACAGTTTCGCCGGGTGTTACCGTGTTCGAGACCTTCTGCGTGTAATTGCTATCAAACCAATATTCGTATTTATTGATCTGATTTTGCGCATTACCACACGTTAGCCAGGCGATACAACTGATAAATAAATAGAGCTTTATCTTCATTTTGTATTAATATTTTTGAGCCTTAACCGTTATACTTACCGGCAAATTACCATTGATATCCGTTTGAGATCCGATAGATTTGATACTTACCTGAGGAATTGATGACACCCCCTTATCTTTGAATGGCGTAGTGCTTCCATACAATCCTACCTGTGTTCCATCAGTACCCAAATATGCAGTAGGAGTTTTCAGGTGATAATCATTGTCATAAAATGAGCTATTTGCCTCATTAACAAATATATTTGCCCGGGTAACCACATAATTTCCAATACCATAATTATTTGATGTTAAATCATGATTTGCCACAAAAATATTGTTGTAAAAATAATTTCCCACACAGTTACTATACATTAAATAACTGCTAGTTGTAAATATATTATTTTTAACAATCGAAGAAGTTACAGAATTAAAAACATTTGTGATAGACGAATTTGTACCCGTTGCTAAAAATACATTACCTTCAATGTATGCTCTATCATTTATGGAATATAAATAACCTTTAATGACCGAGCGTAGAATTATAGGGTTTACTGCCGTATTTCCAAAATCTATACCACCATCCACAAAACACTCTTCAAAAACTAAGTTACTTTTCTTTGTTCCTGTATATGGAAATAACATAGTAGATGTTCTGCATCTAAATAATTTAACTGCACTGATATTTGCATCACCCTGAAAATTAATAGTCCCATTGATAAAAACCCCTTCAACATGAAGACTATCAGCACCCTTTAAAATATTCAAAGCACCGGTAAAAGTAGTTCTTCTGGCAACAGATGCAGAATCAGGGAAATGGCCTGAACCAATTATTCGCAATTTTTTAGCAACCCCCGTTGGCACATTAAAAAAGCCAGCAGACAAGTATAGTTTATCCCCGTTTGCCGCTGCTGCATAGGCGTCTACAAATGAATTAATACTACTATTAAAAACCGTTGTCACACCATTGTGCTCAAGAGTTGCTGTCTGAGCTTTAGCCTGCATCACATTAAATATTAAAACCAGGCCTAAAATCGAAAAACTAAAAATTCTTTTTTTCATAATTTTTGTTTGTTATTATTGTTATTAAAAATATATAGATTACAAAACAATTATAATCAGGCTTTTAAATAAAGAATGCAACACAATCAAGATCTACATATTTACACAATAGACACTGAGATTAAAAGCTTATTATAAATAAATACACATCAAAACAATTCTATAAAAAGTAAAATACAAGAGCAGTATATATTATTGTTCGTACACAAAATTACATTAACTGATCATAACAAAAAAAAAACGAAAACCAATTAAGCATCGAAACCGCTATTTTATGCAACGAAACAAAGTAAATATGCAACGAAACAAAGAAAATATGTCATGAGTAAATTTATTACTTGAATCTGGGTGATTTATTGCTAATTCAAAAGAATCCTCATCGAAAAACGAATACATATGTTGATATTTATAGTTAGATTATTGCAAATTGTTTTTTTACGTTATAGTTGCACTCAATTACATAGTATCCCCCCGCCACTCTGAGCAGCTGCGGCGTCATTTCGAACGAAGTGAGAAATCTGCTATTATCCCGACAGCGGCAACGGCATGACAAACGCAACCCGGTAAAAAATGATTTCTCACTACACCAACAACGACCAGCAAAGCGGTTTGGATGAGATTTCTCACTGCGTTCGAAATGACGGACAATCCCCCCTTAATAAAAAGGGGATAAAAAAAAAGCATCAGCGGCGAAGCCGCTGATGCTTTTTTTTTATCCCCCGCCACTCTGAGCGGCGGTGTCATTTCGAACGCAGTGAGAAATCTTCTATTATTCCCTATTACGGACGAAAATGTCATTTCGAACGCAATAAAAGATCAAAAAAAAACAATATTATTTTACATACTTCGTTAATAATTGATAAGAATAATTTAAAGAGTAAAGACCATGGAAAAGACCGGATTTGTATATATTCTGACGAACAAAAATAAAACAGCTCTATATGTGGGGGTTACCAATAATCTTTGCAGAAGAATACATGAGCATAAAAACCACTTAATCAAAGGATCTTTCACAGACAAATACAACCTGGAGTTTTGCATCTATTATGAAGAAATTGAAGGGTTTGAATCCGCGATAAAAAGAGAGAAAGAGATTAAAAAGTGGAGTCGTCAGAAGAAAACAGATTTAATAAACAAAGTTAATCCGGAATGGAATATACTTGTAACCGAGCAGGGATTCATCAGAGAGCAACGATTATTTTCTGAGCAAGTAAAGGCTTTTTTAGAGGATGAAATCAATCAATCGGAATAAGGAAGGGATTTCTTCTCTACGACAACAATGAACAGCAAAGCGCTATGAATAAGATTTCTCACTAAACCAATAACGACCGGTAAAGCATTTTGGATGAGATTTCTCACTTCGTTCGAAATGACGGACAATCCCCCTTAATAAAAAGGGGATAAAAAAAAGCATCAGCGGCTTCGCCGCTGATGCTTTTTTTTATCCCCCGCCACTCTGAGCGGCGGTGTCATTTCGAACGCAGTGAGAAATCCACTATTATTCCCTTCAACGGACAGCGGGTCATTTCGAACGCAGTGAGAAATCTGTTATTATTCCCTTCAACGGACAGCGGGTCATTTCGAACGCAGTGAGAAATCTTCTATTATCCCGACACCACACGACAACAGCATAACAAACGCAACCCGGTAAAAAATGATTTCTCACTACACCAACAACGACCGGCAAAGCCGTTTGGATGAGATTTCTCACTTCGTTCGAAATGACGGGTAATCCCCCCCCTTAATAAAGAGGACAAAAAAAGCCCCATCCAAAAAGGAAAGAGCTTTTGATTGAGAGAGAAAAGAGGAATCAGGAGGCCGGATCGAGTTGTAGTTTCAGGATGGTAGTTTGTGAAGAATTGACCACGAAGGCCGATTTCACCGGTTTGTACCCCACCTTATTCACCTCAATCTGATAGGTACCCTGCGAGAGGTTTCGGATATAAAAACATCCCGATTTTGATTTTCGCTCCACCACAGGAGCTGCGAGAGCTGCTGCATCGTCACCACTTTTTCTGAAAATAACACACTCCACGCCGGCAAGCTGATCGCCCGTGTCGGCCCCCACCACAGAAGCCCGCAGCGCAAAAGCTCGTCCGGCACTGGACCGGATATACCTTTCGCGACACAATCGCTCATAGAGACGGGATGTTTCGGCAGAAAAGCTCAACAACTTCAGCAAATCGAACAATTTGCTCATCGCCTGCTCAAAACGCACAAAGAGGGCATTGACGCGCTCGGTGTCCGCTTTGCTTTTTTGCCTTTTTTCCCGGTCGGCAAACATCACCTCTTTGTACGAAGAGATAGCCAGGGTGAGCGCCTCGACCTCCTCTTTGGTCAACCCGGCATTGGCCGCAGGAGTCAGATATTTTCCGGCCCGCTCGAGCACCATAGAACAGGTACTCAACAGAGTATGCTTAGACATTCTCTGTAAAGTAGTTTTGGAAACAGAGACATCAGCCAGCAAAGCTGAGTTCGCAGAAGATTTGGCCAGAATCATCAACTTGTAAGAAACCAGTGAGCTCAGGTGAACAAGCTCTTCCCGTTTTTTTCTCAAAGCAACAATGCCTGCCCGATTGGCGTAGGCATCCTGCGAAGATTCCGCCTGAATACGGGCGATAAGATCCGAGATCTCTTTAACACTGTCGGCCAGGCCGGGTAAATTGTTTAGGTTGGATTTTTCGGTCTCAACCAGGGCCAGAACGGATATACCGTTTGCCAGTTTTTGGTAGTAATTTCTTGTCATAAAACAGATATTAAGTTAATTGAGAAAAAGACAAAGAAATACACACTATCTCTTTCTGCACCACAAAGATAATAGCAATAGTTTTAACAAACAAATATTTTTGAAATTATTTTATCAACAAAATTGTGTTATGTTTTATTAATTAACACGTTTAACATGTTTATAATACTGATTATATGGTAGTTATAGTTTAACTATCATATAGATATTTTCTATTACATATATAGATATAATAAATACATATACAAATAATAAATTAAAAAGAGATTCATATTTTCGATAAGACAATAAATTAATATATAAATCAGACCAATTTAATGTTCATATAACATAATTAATGGGGTCAATTAACTTAAATAATTGAACCGGTATTGCATTTATACAATAATAATTTATGAGAAAAGCGTCAAAAACTGCAAATCCGGACAGATTTCCGTGAAATCAGGGACATTTGCAGCCCCAAACAGAGTGTTTGTAGCCGGAAAAAGGATGTATGCAGAGCACTACAGATGCGTTTGTTGCCGGAAACAGTATGATTGTTTCGGCACAAAGGATGTTTGCGTCAGAAAAAGGAGCGATTGTATCGCATTTCGGAGATGAAAGATACCGGAGAAGGAGCGATGCAAGCCGGGCCATACGTCGATGAGATATAGCAGGCAAACAACGGAAGTCAATACAATTTTTTGATCAAATCCGGTCGGTTGATGCGGCGAAGAGCCTGCATGATTTCGTTTTTGTATTCGCGCTGATACCAGAAGAAAAAGAGTCGCTGAGCCAGTTTCTCGGGTTTGGTGCGTGCGGTGAAGAGGGGCTGCAGGGTGTATGGGTGCAGACCTGTGTAGAATATCTCAGTGGCGAGAGTCATGGGTGTGGGGGTGAAATCCTGCACCTGCTCGAGGTGAAAGCGGAGGCGGCGGGTTTCGGCGGCTAGCCCGGCCATATCCTCTTCGCGGCAGCCGGGATGACTGGAGATGAAGTACGGGATGAGCTGCTGATTGAGGTTGTACTGACTGTTGATACGCTCGAATATCTTATTGAAGGCCTCGAACTGACGGAATGAGGGCTTGCGCATAACCTGAAGTACTGCATCGGAGGTGTGCTCGGGCGCTACTTTGAGCCGGCCCGAAACGTGTTGAGTGATGAGCTCTTCGGTGTATTGGGCAGTCGCTTTGTTGATGGCCTCGTCTGTATGACGATGGAGGAGTAAATCGTAGCGCACGCCGCTGCCGATGAATGATTTTTTGATGCCGGGCAGCGCATCCACAGCCCGATAAAGGGCGAGCAGAGGACGGTGGTCGGTATTGAGATTTTTGCAGATGACGGGCGAAATGCAGGAGGGCTTTTTGCACAATCGACAAATATCGGGGTTGATGCCCTGCATGGCGTACATATTGGCCGACGGGCCGCCGAGGTCGCTGAGGTAACCTTTGAAGTCGGGCATGAGAGTGAGGGTTTTGACCTCGCTGAGCACCGACTGCGGCGAGCGGGAGACGATGTTTTTGCCCTGGTGGGCAGATATGGTGCAAAAGGCACAACCACCAAAGCAGCCGCGGTGAATGTTGACCGAGAACTTAATCATTTCGTAGGCCGGAATGGTTTTCCCCTTGTATTTGGGGTGAGGCAGACGGGTGAACGGAAGATTGTAGGTAGCATCGAGCTCGGCGGTGGTCATGGTGGGAAACGGCGGATTGACCACCACCATCTGATTGCCTGCGCGTTGCAGTAGTCGGTTGGGCTGCCAGGTGTTGGAAGCCTCTTCGATGATGCGGAAGTTTTGCGCCTGTTTCTTTTTGTCGCGGAGGCACTCTTCGTGCGTCGCGAGTTGAGTATCAGTGTCGGGATGACTATTTACACTGTTGTAATCGGCCAGATAGACGGTCTGGTTGAGATCGCGTATTTGAGCGAAGCTCTCGCCACTTTGCAGGCGACGGACAAGCTCGCGGATGGGTTGCTCACCCATACCATATACAAGCAAATCGGCCTGCGAATCGACGAGTATAGAGGGGCGCAAACGCTCTTCCCAATAGTCGTAGTGGGTGAGGCGACGCAGAGAGGCCTCGATACCTCCGACCAAAACAGGTGTGTCGGGATACAGCTTCTTCAGAATCTGCGAATAGACCACCGTAGGCATATCGGGGCGCATACCGGCTTTGTTGTCGGGCGTGTAGGCATCGTCGGATCGCAGACGCTTGTTGGCGGTGTAGTGGTTGACCATAGAATCCATAGAGCCGGCAGAAATGCCAAAGAAAAGGCGTGGCTGACCGAGCTTTTTGAAGTCGCGGAGGTCGTCGCGCCAGTTGGGCTGCGGCACAATGGCTACCCTGAGCCCCATCGACTCGAGCAGTCGGCCAATGACGGCTATGCCAAAAGAGGGATGGTCGATGTAGGCATCGCCGGAGAAAAGAATGACATCCAACTCTGTCCAGCCGCGGAGTTCCATCTCTTTGCGGGTGGTGGGTAACCAGTTTTTCAGATCCTGTTTTTGCATAATGGGAGGAGTGATGGGGTTTTATAATAATATGCAAAGGTAACGGGTTCAATTAATAATTAATAATTAATAATTAATAATTGGGGCGGGCGTCGTAACAGATTCCTCACTGCGTTCGGAATGACGACAGTGGTGAGACAACGCCCACCATTTTGAAACCACAAAAAAAAAGTATAAGTTTGTAGTCCATTTCTACATTATTTATATAAGACAGATGCAAAACTACAGCACACTAATAGCGAAGGCCCTTCAGATAGCTGAAAGACAGGTGGCTAATACGCTCGAACTGATTGAGGGCGGGGCTACAATACCCTTTATCAGCCGATACCGCAAGGAGGCGACAGGCGGACTGGATGAGGTACAGATAGCCGAAATAAAAGATTTGTACGAAAAATATACCGAAACAGATAAACGGAAACAGACGATACTGAACACGATAGAGGAGCAGGGCAAACTGACACCGGAGCTTAAAAAACGGATTGAGGCGAGTTGGTCGATGACCGAACTGGAGGATATCTACCTTCCTTACAAGCCCAAACGCCGTACCCGCGCAGAGATAGCCCGCGAGAAGGGGCTGGAACCGCTGGCCAGAATCATTATGTCGCAACGCGAAAATGATGTGGAACGCCGCATCAGTCAGTTTCTGAACAAGGAGGTGGCCAATGCCGAAGAGGCGCTGAAGGGTGCGCGCGACATTATAGCCGAATGGGTGAATGAGAATGAGATTTCGCGCAACTCGGTGCGGAATATATTTGCCCGTGAGGCTGTTATCAGCACCTCGCTGGTGAAGGGCAAAGAGGAAGAGGGCGCGAAGTACCGCGACTACTTCGACTGGAGCGAGCCATTGAAAAGATGTTCGTCGCACCGCCTGCTGGCCATTCGCCGGGGCGAAGAGGAGGGATTTCTGAAGGTGAACATCTCGCCCGAAGAGGAGCATTGTGTGAGTAAACTGCAAACAATATTTGTAAAAGGGAACTCTGAATCGTCGGCACAGGTGGCCGAAGCGGTAAAAGATTGTTACAAGCGACTGCTGAAGTCATCCATTGAAACCGAATTTGCCGCTGAGTCGAAAAGCAAAGCCGATGTGGAGGCCATTCGGGTTTTTGCCGATAATCTGAAGCAACTGTTGCTCTCGGCACCCCTCGGCCCAAAGCGGGTGATGGGTATCGACCCCGGATTCAGAACCGGCTGTAAGGTAGTCTGTCTGGATGCGCAGGGCAACCTGTTGCACAACGAAACCATCTATCCGCATCCGCCGCAAAACGAGCGTTCGCAGGCATCGCGCAAAATATCGCAACTGGTGCAAAGCTACCAGATAGAGGCCATTGCGATTGGTAACGGTACCGCTGGTCGGGAGACGGAGCAGTTTATCACCAACCTGCAGTACGACCGAAAGGTTCAGGTTTTTTCGGTGAGCGAAAACGGAGCCTCTATCTACTCGGCATCGAAGACTGCGCGTGAGGAGTTTCCGGACTACGATGTGACGGTGCGCGGCTCGGTCTCAATAGGCCGGAGACTAATGGACCCGCTGGCCGAGCTGATCAAGATTGACCCCAAAAGCATTGGTGTGGGACAATATCAGCACGATGTGGACCAGGGATTGCTCAAAAAATCGCTCGACCTCACGGTGGAACATTGTGTGAATCTGGTGGGCGTAAATGTGAATACCGCCAGCAAACACCTGCTCACCTACATATCGGGTCTGGGGCCACAACTGGCACAAAATATAGTGAACTACAGAGCCGAAAACGGGCCATTCAGAAACCGGCGCGAGCTGATGAAAGTGCCGCGCATGGGCGAAAAGGCCTTTGAACAGAGTGCGGGATTCCTGCGCATACCCGAGTCGGACAATCCGCTGGACAATTCGGCAGTTCACCCCGAAAGTTATCCCGTGGTAGAGAAAATGGCGAAGAAAGCCGGCTGCACGGTGGCCGAACTCATCCAAAACAAAGCGCTGAAAAAGGCCCTGAACCCGGCCGATTTTGTGACCGACAAAGTGGGAATGCCCACACTGACAGACATCTGGCAGGAGCTGGATAAACCGGGGCGCGACCCCCGTCAGGCCATTAAAGTGTTTGAATTTGACCCCACCATCAAGAAGATAGACGACCTGCGCGAAGGGATGAAACTGCCGGGTATTGTGACCAACATCACCAATTTCGGCTGTTTTGTAGATATAGGAATTAAGGAAAACGGACTGGTGCATGTGTCGCAACTGGCCGATAAGTTTGTGTCTGATCCCTCAGAAATAGTATCGATACACCAACATGTTGAGGTAAAGGTGCTGAGTGTGGACAAAGAACGTAAACGGGTGCAACTGACCATGAAGATGGGTTAAAGGCGTTAAAATGACCTGAAAAAGCAGAACATTCAGAAAATATTTTCTACCTTTACGGCGAAATTATTAATAATTAATAATTCACAATTAATAATTAATAGTCGGTACGCATAGTTTGGTTTTTAGAATAATATATAACTAGTAGAAATAAATGGCAAAAAAAGTATTTGTATCGGGATGTTACGATATGCTGCACAGCGGACACGTAGCATTTTTTGAAGAGGCAGCCCAACTGGGTGATCTTTATGTCGGTATTGGTTCCGACAGAACAATTAATGAGCTAAAGGCCCGCAAAACCATTAATTCAGACGACGAGCGTCTCTATATGGTCAAGGCACTGAAAGTAGTAAAAGATGCCTGGATAAACTCAGGAAGCGGACTTCTTGACTTCGAAAACGAGTTGCGTGAGCTGAAGCCCGATATCTTCTTTGTAAACGAAGACGGACACAGCCCCGATAAGCAGAAAATTTCTTCAGAACTGGGTATTCAATACGTAATCAGTAAGCGGGTACCCCACGGAAATTTGCCGGTACGTTCGACCACTGCCCTGCGCAAAGAGTGTCGCATCCCCTACCGTATCGACCTGGCGGGTGGCTGGCTCGATCAACCCTATGTATCGAAGTTTGCAGCCGGACCGGTGGTCACCATCAGCATAGAACCCGACTTCGAGTTTAACGACCGCAGCGGCATGTCCACCAGTTCGCGAAAAAAAGCCATCGAGCTTTGGCAGACCGATATACCGGCCGGCGACAAAGCCAAACTGGCCAAGACGCTATTCTGCTTCGAGAATCCTCCCGGCACAAAATATGTGAGTGGTTCGCAGGATTCGCTGGGTATAGTGATGCCCGGTATGAACCGTTTGTGGTATGGCGAAGGCGAATACTGGCCATCAGACATTCAATCGAACCACGACAACGCCGTGCTCGACTGGATAGAATCACACCTCTATATTTTGCCGTTGTATCCGCGCAACTCTGACTACAACGTGCTCGAAGGCACACACATCGATCAGGCAGGCGCTGCCCGGTTGAGCGCAGCATCGCAAGCCTGTTGGGAAGCAGTATGTGCACAGGATGTCACCGCTTTTGGAAAAGCGATGACCGCGTCATTCGAAGCACAGATTGCGATGTTTCCGAACATGGTGACCGAAGGCGTAATGGAGCAAATCGAAAAACACAAAAGCGATATACTGGGCTGGAAGCTGAGCGGTGCGGGTGGTGGAGGCTATCTGATATTTGTAGCCAACAAACCCATCGACTACGCATTGCGTATCCGCATTCGCAGAGCGTAAAAAGCTTCTGTAAGGAATAATTAATACCGGATTCTATGCAGCACAACAGGCATCATTGGCTGTTTTTTTCTGCATAGAATTTGTTGTTTACAGACGTTTCTTTGACCTTAAAAGCCGTTGTTTATGCCACAGGATATTAAACAATATTTCGTTCGGGATACCTCTTTTGCCAATCTGATGCAAAAGCGGATCTACAATGTGTTGCTCATTGCACGCAAATACGAGGCTTTTATGCTCGAGGAAGATGGGAGAATAGATGAGAAGATTTTTTTCGAATATGTGTCGCTCAATTTGCGCTACCCACCGCGGTTTACGCAGGTGTCAGAGGTAGACGAAGCCATCCGCGAAATGCACTCGCGACACTACGACCTGGTGATGGTGATGCCCGGAGCCGAGAATTTCGACGTATTTGACGAAGCCGGGCAGATTAAAGCTGAATTTCCTAAAACACCTATTGTGGTGCTCACCCCCTTCTTTCGGGAGGTAGCGTTGCGATTGGCCAACGAAGATTTGTCGGCCATCGACTATGTATTCTGCTGGCTGGGCAATGCCGATTTGCTATTGGCCATCATCAAACTGATCGAAGACAGAATGAATGCAGAGGCCGATGTGGAATCGGTGGGTGTGCAAACCATTCTGGTGGTCGAAGATAGTATTCGTTTCTACTCCTCCCTGTTACCGCAGTTGTACAAAATAGTATTGCGACAATCGCAGATTTTCTCGAAAGAGGCCCTCAATGAGCACGAAATGATGCTCCGCATGCGGGGACGCCCTAAAATATTGCTGGCCCGAAGCTACGAAGAGGCCGAAGAGCTCTACACCCGATACAGCCACAATATTCTGGGTATTGTGAGTGATGTCAGTTTTATGCACATGCAGAGCAAAGACAAAAAGGCCGGTATTGCTTTTTGCAACTTTGTGCGCCGCACAGATCCGTTTGTACCCATCATCATGCAATCGTCGGAAGCCGAAAACCGGGCAGAAGCCGAACGACTACAGGCCTGCTTTCTCGACAAAAACTCCCGGCAACTGACCAACGATTTTCGCGACGCAGTGATTCGGAATTTTGGATTCGGGCGATTCGAGTTCAAGAATCCGGCCAACAACAGCACCATCGCATCGGTCGATAATTTGCACGAGTTTCAGCGCATTTTGTTCGAAATACCCGAAGAATCGCTGCTTTACCATGCCTCGCGCAACCATCTGTCGCGTTGGTTATGCTCGCGGGCCATGTTTCCGCTGGCCGAATACATCCGCCAACACCGGTTTACCGACTACCCCACCTTCGAAGAGGGACGGGAAGCGATCTTCAACGCCATTGTCGAATACCGGAAGATGAAGAACCGGGGAATTGTAGCCGTTTTTCAGAAGGAAAGATACGACCAATACAGCCATTTTGCCCGCATAGGCAACGGCACACTGGGTGGCAAAGGGCGCGGTCTGGCCTTTATAGATAGCCTGCTGAAGCGACGACCCGAGTTTAACCGCTTCGACCCGGTGAACATACAGATCCCCAAAAC
>CAZHNZ010000068.1:0-21995 GCA_964534355.1 uncultured Parabacteroides sp. | reverse complement strand
TGATTTTTTAGTGATTGGCTCGGGCATTGCCGGAATGAGCTTTGCGTTGAAGGTGGCAGATAAGGGAAAGGTGGCGCTGGTAAGCAAGACCGATCTGGAAGATACAAATACCTTTTATGCACAGGGGGGGATTGCCTCGGTAACAAAGCCAACTGATAATTTTGAGAATCATATAAAAGATACAATTAATTGTGGAGATGCGCTTTGCAATCCGGATGTTGTAGAGATGGTGGTCAAAGAGGCACCGGCTCAAATCAAGGAGTTGGTGGATTGGGGCGTAAAGTTCGACCGCGACCCGAAGGGAAGCTTCGATTTGCACAAAGAGGGAGGACATTCCGAATTCCGGATTTTACACCACAAAGACAGTACGGGCGCCGAAATTCAGAAATCACTTATTCAGGCCGTTCAGAGTCACCCTAACATCAGTGTTTACGAGAGTCATTTTGCCATCGAAATTATCACGCAACACCATTTGGGTGAACGAATTACCCGTCAAACACCGGATATAGAGTGTTACGGGGCCTATATTCTGGACGAGCATACCAACTATATCCACACATTTCTGTCGAAAACCACACTGATTGCCACAGGTGGCATCGGAACCATCTACCAAACCACCACCAATCCACTGATAGCCACGGGCGATGGTATTGCCATGGTCTATCGCGCCAAAGGAACGGTGCGGGATATGGAGTTTGTGCAGTTTCACCCCACGGCGTTGTACAACCCGAATGAATGCCCGTCGTTTCTCATCACCGAGGCCATGCGGGGCTATGGGGCTGTGTTGCGTACCAAAGACGGGAAAGAGTTTATGCAAAAATACGACGACCGCAAATCGCTGGCACCGCGCGACATTGTGGCACGCGCCATCGACAACGAGATGAAAAACCGCGGAGATGAGTTTGTCTATCTGGATGTAACCCACAAAAATGCGGAAGAGACAAAAGAGCATTTCCCCAATATTTATAAAAAATGTCTGGCCTTTGGCATCGACATCACCCGGGAATACATCCCTGTGGCACCCGCTGCGCACTTCGTGTGTGGAGGTATCGAGGTCGATTTGGATGGTCGCTCATCCATAAAAAGACTCTACGCCGCCGGCGAATGCACCTATACCGGACTGCACGGCGCAAACCGGCTGGCTTCAAACTCGCTGCTCGAAGCCATTGTGTATGCCGACCGGGCTGCCCGACACGCTTCGGAAGCCATACATACCATACCACAAAACGAAAAAATACCCAACTGGAACGACGAGGGTACATCGCTACCCGAGGAGATGGTGTTGATTACCCAAAGTGAGAAAGAGGTGAAACAGATCATGTCGGCCTACGTGGGCATCGTTCGCAGCAATCTGCGACTGAAAAGAGCCTTCGACCGGTTGGAAATTCTCTATCAGGAGACTGAAAACCTGTTTCAGAAGTCGGTGGTTTCGAAGCAAATTTGCGAATTACGCAACATCATCAACGTTGGCTATCTGGTCATTACGCAGGCCATGCAGCGCAAAGAGAGCCGCGGATTGCACTACAACATAGACTATCCGAAGAAAAACAGAATGGACAACCGACGCAAATCGTAACCACACAAAACCCGAAACATGTCACTTCCCTTAGCCGAACGACTACGCCCGAACGATCTGGATCAATACATCGGTCAGAAACATCTGATTGGTAAAAATGCGGTACTGCGCCGGATGATTGAGGCCGGAAACATCTCTTCGTTCATCCTGTGGGGCCCACCGGGTGTGGGCAAAACCACGCTGGCACGCATTATTTCGAACCGGCTGGATGTGCCGTTTTACACCCTGAGTGCAGTAAACTCGGGCGTCAAAGAGGTGCGCGAAGTGATTGATAAGGCCAAAAACCAACGTTTTTTTAATGTAAAAAGTCCGGTATTGTTTATTGACGAAATACACCGGTTCAGCAAGTCGCAGCAAGATTCGCTGCTGGGTGCGGTAGAAAATGGCACCGTTACACTCATCGGTGCCACTACGGAGAATCCGTCGTTTGAGGTAATCAGACCTCTGCTCTCGCGCTGTCAGGTATATGTGCTGAAATCGCTCGAAAAAGATGATTTGCTGGAGTTGCTACACCGGGCATTGGAAAACGACATTGAGCTGAAAAGCAAAAACATACAACTAAAAGAGACTGATGCCCTGCTGCGTTTTTCGGGGGGTGATGCCCGCAAACTACTCAACATACTGGATCTGGTAACGAGCGTCGAACAGAGCGAAGAGATAATCATCACAGACGAGATCGTGACCGAGCGGTTGCAGGAAAACCCGGCCGCTTACGACAAGGGTGGAGAACTGCATTACGACATCATATCTGCATTTATCAAGTCCATACGCGGCAGCGACCCCGAAGGCGCCATCTACTGGCTGGCCCGCATGGTGGCCGGTGGCGAAGACCCCGCCTTTATCGCCCGTCGGCTGGTCATATCGGCTGCCGAAGATATTGGATTGGCCAACCCGAACGCTCTGCTACTGGCCAATGCCTGCTTCGATTCGTTGCAAAAAATTGGTTGGCCGGAGGGTAGAATCATTTTGGCAGAAACCACTATTTATCTGGCCACAAGTGCCAAAAGCAACTCGGCCTATCTGGCCATTGACGACGCTCTGGCTTTGGTGCGCGAAACCGGCAATCTGCCTGTACCCCTGCATCTGCGCAACGCCCCTACCCGACTGATGAAGGAGCTGAACTATGGTAAAGATTATCAGTATGCTCACAATTACGAAAACAACTTCGTTAAACAGGATTTTCTACCCAAAGAACTTCTGGGCAAAAGGATCTGGACGCCTCAAAACAATGCGTCGGAGGCAAAACTAAAAGAACATTTAAACAGATTATGGAAAGACCGGTTTTAAACTTTCGGGTTTAAATTAAGTCAAAAAAACATAAATCTCACATACTATGAAAAACAGACCTCTCTCTATCGTTCTCTTTATTCTTTTTTTCGCACAAATACTTTCGGCTCAAACAACCACCCAAGCAAACAAACCGGCCGGGCAAGGATTTGAGGAAAAGACAGAAAATCGGTTTGAAAAACAAATCAATCTCTTCGCACAGGAAAAACTCTACCTGCATTTCGACAAGCCCTATTACAGCGCTGGCGAAAGAATCTGGATAAAAGGCTACCTGACCGATGCTGCCACCCACTCTTTGCAAAGCATGAGCCGATTTATCTACGTAGAGCTGATAAACAAATCGGACTCTGTGTTGCAACGCATCAAAATCAAGCGGGATTCTACCGGATTTTGTGGCCACATCGATCTGTCCACCGAAATTCAACCCGATCAGTACCTCATTCGGGCATACAGTTACTGGATGCAAAATGCAGGCAGCGACTTCTATTTCAGAAAACATATTTTCATCGGAAATACCATCGCCGAAGGAATCAGCAGCGAAATCACCTACGAAGCCATCGATTCCACAAAATTCAAAACAGTAATTGTTTTCAAAAACAAATATCAAAAACCGGTTATCGGAGAATCTGTCACCATACTGGTGCCAACCCATAAGAAACGACCCAAAAAGGAATTCCGAACCACCGATGCGAACGGAACGATTTCTCTCACCATCCCCACTGATTCCTTGAAAAAGAACAATCGTCAACTCGAATTGTATCTACAAACCGACGACGAATACAAACGTAAAGTCACCCTGCCGGCAAAAATCAATGATTTTGATGTTCAGTTCTTTCCCGAAAGTGGAGCATTAGTGAGCAACATATCTCAGATAATCGCCTTCAAAGCCATCGGCGCCGACGGACTTTCGACTGCGATAAGCGGAAAAATCTACAACAACAAAGGAGAAGAGATTTCTGATTTGAAAACGACACACAAGGGAATGGGTAAATTTCTGCTGCAACCTACACCCGGAGACAACTATTATGCCGTGGTGAAAAACGAACAGGGAAACGAAAAGAGATTCACTCTGCCCCGTGTCGAAACAAACAAAGTGGCTTTGCAGATTATTCATACCAAATCGCACATTATATATAAGGTTAGTAATGTCGATTTAACCAAATCAGAATCCCCACTGTACTACCTGCTGATCCATTGCCGTGGAAACGTGATCGCGAACATTCCGCTGGATAACACCCGACAAGTGGGAAAAATTCAGGAAAAAGATTTGAGCGTGGGTATTCATTCATTCGCTATTATCGATAGCACAGGCAACAAACTATGCGAACGTCTGGTTTTTGTGGCGCCATCTTCGCTTCCTCAAATCACACTGGACAGTTCGGATATTACTTTCGAAAAACGGGGTTCGGCCAGGCTGAATCTGACCATCCGTGACAAAGCAGGAAAACCGGCATCCGGAAGCTTTTCGATGACAGTGACCGACCAAAACACCGTGCAACGCGACACCCTGAGCGATCATATTTTGAGCAATTTGCTGCTTACCTCTGATTTGAAAGGATATATCGAAGATCCCGCTGCCTACTTCAATAAGGGCAGCGACATGAGCGACAAACTCGATTTGCTTATGCTTACTCAGGGTTGGCGCCGATTTGATACGGGCGATGTGGTGAAGGGTAAATTCAAAAAACCACCCTATTACCTCGAAATCGGGCAGGCCGTTTCGGGCAAAGTATTAAATATGCTGGGCAAACCACAGAAAAAAGGAATGGTGTATATGATGTCGGCAAAATTGGGAACGCTCAATTATACCACCACAGACTCGTTGGGTCGGTTCATCATAACAGATGTCTCTTTTCCGGACAGCACACAGTTTGTGCTCAAAGCCATGCGGGGAAAAGTATTCAACAACACCATTGAGCTGATTGCCGATAAAGATACATTTCCGGCTGTAAATGAGTTTTACCCCGAGCGGATTCAGTTTAACAAAACCACCACCGGCGCCTACATGAATCAGGTGCGGGAGAAATTCTATATGGAGGGGGGTATCCGCATGTACAACCTCAACGAGGTATCGGTTGTGGCAAAAAAAGCAGACAACAAACCGAAAAAAACGACTTATGCCGATATGGGCGACAACTACTTCAACAGACAGAAACTGAGCACATACAGTGCTTCTAACAGCGTTTTGTTTGTATTGTCCACCATGCCCGGCGTGCATGTGAAGGACAACAGCATATACCTGCTTGGCAACATCATTCCCGCACTAGTTCTACTGGATGGAGTTCCCATTGAGAGCTCAGAGTTGTCGATGATGAATATTGAGGATATTGAAGATATCACCTTATTCAAAGGGGCTAGTGCTTCAATTTTTGGCTCACTGGGAGGAAACGGTGTGATTGCCATTGCTATGCGCGAGGGTACCGCCCGAGTCATCGAAAAACCCAATTTAGCCAAAATATCACCGCTCGGATACCAAAAACCGGCTCAGTTCTACATGCCTAAATACAATGTAGACAGCATCCGACTGCTCAAAAAACCGGACATCCGCAATACAATTTACTGGAATCCGTCACTGAAAACAGACAGCAACGGAACTGTTTGCGTCAAATTCTATCTGGCAGATAAACCCACACCCCTTGAAGTGGCCATTGAGGGCATAACCGAAAATGGCGAAATATGCCGGTATAATGCGGTTTTGAGAAGAAAAGAGAAGCCATAAATATGACAAAAAGACAGAATCGAAGATACAGAAGCGGGATACAAAAGAGGCATAGTATCAAATTGTAACTTTCGCCCCTGAATATTTTATTTTTTCAAGAAAAAGATTGCCAACCGGGAAAAAAGTATTAATTTCGCGGCTCAATTTCACCACTCTATAGAATTTCTATTTAAAAACATATTTTAGATGAAGAAGCACAATTTTTTTGCAGGTCCTTCAATTCTATGCGAATACACCATTAAAAACACGGCAGCAGCTGTGTTGGATTTCGCAGGAATGGGATTATCTATCCTGGAAGTTTCTCACAGAGAAAAAGAGTTCATTGCTGTAATGAACGATGCAAGATCGCTGGTTAAGGAGCTCTTAGATGTGCCCCGGGGTTATGATGTAGTTTTCATGGGCGGTGGTGCCAGCTTACAATTTTGTATGGTGCCATTTAACCTGATGGAGAAAAAAGCTGCCTACCTGGATTCAGGAACCTGGGCATCAAAAGCCATCAAAGAGGCTAAATTATTTGGAGAAGTAGAAGTTGTGGCATCATCGAAAGATGCGAACTACTCTTACATTCCCAAAGATTACACAATTTCTGACGATGTTGACTATTTCCATATTACATCCAACAACACCATTTTCGGCACACAATTGCAGAAAGATCCGGATGTAAAAGCACGCCTGGTTGGTGATATGTCATCCGATATCTTCTCTCGTCCGATAGATGTATCAAAATACGACATCATCTATGCCGGTGCACAGAAAAACCTGGCCCCTGCCGGTGTGACTATTGCTATTGTACGCGAAGATGCATTGGGTAAAGTGTCGAGAGGTATCCCGACAATGCTGAACTACAAAACGCATATCAAAGACGAATCGATGTTCAATACCCCACCGGTATTGCCCGTTTTCGCTGCGTTGCAAACATTGCAGTGGTACAAGCAACTGGGTGGCGTAGAGGCTATTCAGAAAATCAATGCTGACAAAGCTCAATTGCTTTACGATGCAATCGACAGCAGCCGTTTGTTTAAGGGTACTGCCGCTACCGAAGACCGCTCGCAGATGAATGTATGCTTCGTGATGAACGAAGAGTACAAAGAGCTGGAAGACGAATTTGGCAAATTTGCCAAAGGTCAGGGTATGTTGGGTATCAAAGGTCACCGCTCAGTAGGTGGTTTCCGTGCCTCTATCTACAATGCTATGCCAAAATCCAGCGTTCAGGCGTTGGTGGATACCATGAAAGAGTTCGAAAAGAAACATTAATTTGACATACAAAATTGCACAGAAAGACGCTAAACCGAAAGAAAAACTTTACGATTAGCGTCTTTTTGTGTTTTATTCATTCAAACAAAAACGATAAACAATGAAAGTATTAGTTGCCACAGACAAACCTTTTGCCGCAGTTGCAGTCAGCGGTATCCGTCAGGTAGTTGAAGAAGCCGGCATGGAGCTGGTTTTACTCGAAAAATACACACAAAAGTCTGAACTTCTGGATGCCGTAAAAGGCGTTTCGGCGATGATTGTTCGCAGCGATATTGTTGATGCCGAAGTAATTGCGGCAGCAGATGCACTGAAAATTGTGGTACGCGCAGGTGCCGGATACGACAATATTGACCTGAAGGCTTGTACAGATAAAGGCATCATTGCCATGAATACGCCCGGACAAAACGCCAATGCGGTGGCTGAACTCGCAATCGGCATGATGATATTCCTGGCACGCAATCAGTTCAACGGAACCTCTGGTACCGAATTGTTAGGCAAATCGCTGGGTATTCATGCTTTCGGAAACGTGGGTCGCAACATTGCCCGCATTGCCAAAGGTATGGGAATGAAGGTATTTGCATTCGACGCTTATGTAAGCGACGAAGCTATTCTGAGCGAAGGCATCACACCGCTGCACTCGGTAGAAGAGCTTTACAGCCAATGCCAATACCTCTCTGTAAACATTCCGGCAACTGCCGAAACAAAAAAATCAATCAACCACGCGTTGTTGAGCAAAATGCCCAAAGGCGCCATGTTGGTAAACACAGCGCGCAAAGAGGTGATCAACGAAGATGAGATGATTCAACTCATGGAAGAGCGTCCCGACTTTAAATATGTATCGGATGTAGCACCGGATAACAGCGCTGCTTTTGCCGAAAAATTTGCAGGCCGTTACTTCTTTACCCCGAAAAAAATGGGTGCTCAAACATCTGAGGCCAATATCAATGCCGGTATTGCTGCGGCTCAGCAGATTGTTGGGTTCCTGCAAAATGGTGTTGACAAATTCCGCGTTAACTAATCAACAGAGCAATTTCATTCCATACAAAGGCGCAAAGGGAGACTCAATCTTCCCTTTGCGCCTCTCTTTTTTGGTGGTAAAATAGCAAAGCCGTCGCTCTTCACAGGGCAACGGCTTTTCGAGATAGTTAACATATTTAATTATAAGAGATTAATTGGTTTGCAAAGTCGAATCCCTGACTACCTTTGGCGTTTCGGTGATGTTCAGATCGTTGGTCAGATTCCCTTCCATCACATACAACTGACTGATTGGCTGTATCTCTTTTCCGGCCACTACGGTAAGCTTTGCCGATTCGAAAGGATTAAAACCGGGAGTATTCACCGCCACGATGTATTGACCCGGCTTTACCCGTTTGAGGATAAGCTCACCCCGCTCATTGGTTAAGCATTTCTTAACAACCTTACCCGTCGCTACATCCCGAAGCTCAGCCATAGCATAATCTACCGGCTGATTCTCTTTGTCCATCACCTGCACCTTAATGCTACCTCTGTTTTTGGCAGATGCCGAAAAAGAAAACATAACCATTGCCACACACATAATCAGTTGGCTAACACTAAAAACTCTCATTGAACGTTTCATAATGAATTGATTTTAAACTATTAATATTTACACAGTATTATGCATTACATAGAACACAAAGCACACTTATACGTCAAAATTGAGTTTCTGTGTCCCTGTTCGCTGATTTGCTTATTTGTCTGTTAGACGTAAACTTCAATCGGTTTGGTTGCACTGAAATGAAAAAAAATTCAGTTTTAGCAAAAATAATTTTTCCCGACCGAAGTTTTGTCGTATGTATAGAGGACGAAACAATACAGAAAACGTAACACCCGTTTTATTATTTTTCGAAAAATAATTACACATCACCGCCCGATGCACTTCAATATGAACGCATCCCAAAATATGAATTGTAAATCATGCATTATGAATTGAGCATTGTGCATTATGCATTACGAATTATGCATTATATATGTTGTAAAACAGCTATTTAAAGGAATATCAGATTAGATACAATTTTTTAGTGTACACAATACACTTTTTTCATGAAAAAAATTTTGCCATGCAAAAAAAATGAGATACTTTTGGCGCAATTAACCTTTATACTGATTGTCGAAACTATGAAAAAAACATTTCTCTGCATCGCTGCAGCCGCATTGTTGTGGACAGGCTGCCAAAGCAAATCCGAAAAAACCATATCGGGATTATTAAAATCCGATTTTCAAAAAGAGATTGAGGGCAAAAAAACCGACTTGTTTGTTTTGAAAAACAAAAACGGCATCGAAATTTGCGTAACCAACTACGGTGCAAAAGTAGTGTCGCTGCTGACACCCGACAAAGAGGGAAAAATGGCCGATATCGTTTTCGGCTTCGAGAATCTGGACAAATATCTCACCATGCCCGAATCATTTTTCGGAACGGCTGTGGGTCGTTTCGGAAACCGGATAGACAAAGCCACCTTTAAAATTGACAGCACCACCTACAAGCTGACAGCCAACGACAATGGCAACACGCTACACGGTGGGCCAACCGGATTTCACAAAAAGGTGTGGGATGCGGTACAACCCAACGATACAACCATAGAATTCAGCTACATATCGAAAGATGGCGAAGAGGGATATCCCGGCACATTGACGGTGAAAATGGTCTATACGCTCACACAGTCCAACGAGTTTAAAATTACCTACGAAGCCACCACTGACAAAGCGACGATTGTCAACCTGACTCACCACTCATATTTCAACCTGGCCGGTGAAGGCTCTGCAACAATCAACGACCATCTGCTGACCCTGAATGCTGACAACTACACACCGGTAGACAGCACGCTGATACCAACCGGAGAAATAGCCACAGTAGCGGGTTCGCCTTTCGATTTCCGCAAACCAACAGCTATTGGTGCCCGCATCGACAGCACCAATACGCAAATTAAATATGGCAAAGGCTACGATCACAACTGGGTGCTGAACAAAAAAGCAGCCGGCGAATTGAGCCTGGCAGCCAAAGTGATGGATCCCAAAAGTGGACGTGTGATGGAGGTATTCACTACCGAACCCGGCATTCAGTTTTATGGGGGTAACTTCCTGAACGACAATGCGGGTAAGTTTAGCCACGTCTATCCTTTCAGAAGCGGTTTCTGCCTGGAAACACAACACTACCCCGACAGTCCCAACAAGCCTCAGTTCCCGACCACAGTGCTTCGTCCGGGCGAAACCTATAAGCACACCTGCATCTACAAATTTTCGGTAGAAAAAGCAGAAACAGCCGGTTGTAAAATGCCAAACTGCCAAGTCCCCTTAGCGAATTAACAAGTAAAACATAATTTATCAACCCGAACCGGTGAAACACAACACAGGTTCCCTTCATTAACAAAAACAGAAATCATGAATTGGAATTCACATGAATTTATTTGGCTCGACTGGGTGATTATCGCAGTGGGCATCTTGGCTGTATCGTGGGCCGTATGGCGCTCTGTACAAAAAGACAAGCGAATGCAACAGGGTGCAAACAGCGAAGACTACCTCTTCGGCAAAGGCGAACCCTGGTATATTATTGGTGCAGCTATTTTTGCGGCAAACATTGGCTCGGAACACCTGGTAGGACTGGCCGGCACCGGCGCAAAAGCAGGTGTGGGAATGGCTCACTGGGAGATGCAGGGCTGGATGATCCTTATTTTGGGATGGCTCTTCGTTCCGTTTTACCAACTGATGAACAACAAGATGGGTAAAATCATTACCATGCCCGATTTCCTCAAATACCGCTACACACCGGCTACAGGTTCGTGGTTATCCATCATCACTCTGATTGCGTACATATTGACCAAAGTGAGTGTAACCGCCTTTACCGGGGGTATTTTCATGGAAAGTCTTCTCGGATTGCCATTCTGGTACGGGGCTATCGGACTGATTGTATTGACGGGTGTTTTCACCGTTTTCGGGGGTATGAAGGGGGTAATGACATTGTCTGCCATTCAAACACCTATACTGATTATTGGCTCATTTCTGGTGCTTTTCCTCGGACTCTCTGCACTGGGCGGAGGTAGCATTGCCGATGGTTGGTCGGCCATGATCGACTATTCGAGAACGCTGAACAAAGGTGTTGACGGGGTTTCTTATGGAACCAACCACATGTTTCACTTCGAAACAGGCGATCCATTGTACGACGATTATCCCGGATTCTGGGTGTTTATCGGTGCTTCCATTATTGGTTTCTGGTATTGGTGTACAGATCAGCACATTGTGCAGCGGGTATTGGGACAAACAAAAGGTGAGGCAAACGATGTTGTGATGAAACGTGCCCGCAGAGGTACCATTGCAGCCGGTTATTTCAAATTATTGCCTGTGTTTATGTTCCTTATTCCGGGTATGATTGCGGCCGCACTTGCTGCGCGTCCCGACAGCGGATTTACGCTCGAAGATCCCGATACGGCCTTTGGTTCGATGGTGAAATTTGTTTTGCCCGCCGGCGTAAAAGGAATCGTTACGATTGGCTTCATCTCAGCACTGGTGGCCTCTTTGGCTGCTTTCTTCAATTCGTGCGCCACGTTGTTTACCGAAGACTTTTACAAACCCATGTTTAAGGGAAAAAGTGAGGCAAGATATGTATTGGTCGGACGAATTGCCACAGTGGTTGTCGTTGTACTGGGTATAATCTGGATACCGGTTATGATGAGCCTCGGTAGCCTTTACGACTATCTGCAAGGCATTCAGTCTCTGCTGGCACCGGCCATGGTAGCCGTGTTTGTACTGGGCATATTTTCCAAAAGAATCACCCCCAAAGCAGGTGAAGCCGGTATGATTGTCGGCTTTTTGCTCGGCATGGTGCGTTTACTCACCAACATCCTGACCAACAGCGGCAAAGACGCTATAACGGGCTGGTACTGGGAATCCACTACATGGTTTTGGCATACCAACTGGCTTATTTTTGAGATTTGGCTGTTGGTATTCATTATGCTGATGATGGTGGTCGTATCGTTTTTCACACCCAAACCGACCGATAAGCAGATTGAAGCAATTACCTTTACCGGCGATTACAAAACCCTTATCCGCAATAGCTGGAATGTATGGGATGTGGTTGCATCTATCGGAGTGGTTGCTTTTTGCGCAGCATTTTACTGGTATTTCTGGTAATAATCAAACAGATAACAATTATTTAAATTGCCGAAACCGTCGTTTCGGCAATTTTTTTTACCTTTGGCAAATTATTCTATCACACTACATTTTGTATGCCACATCAATCTACTTATTATAGTTCGCAGGACTCTTTTCTCGTTGCTGTCGATTGCATTATTCTCGGTTTTCTGGAGAATGAAATAAAACTACTGGTGCACCACCGCGAAATGGAGCCGGCCAAAGGAGGTGTTTCGCTCATGGGTGGATTTATTCGGGAAAACGAGTCGTTGAATCAGGCTGCAACACGGGTTCTGACCAATCTCACCGGTCTCGAAAATATCTTTATGGAGCAGGTAGGAACCTACGGAGCCGTAGATCGCGACCCCGGCGAGCGGGTTATCTCATCGGTCTATTATGCGTTGATCGACCTTTCTTCGTATGATGAGGAGCTCATAAAACAACACAATGCATTCTGGATGAATATAAATCAGGCAGAAGAGCTGATTTTCGACCACTCTCAGATGGTAGCTGATGCAATCACCATACTACGCCGAAAAGCGTCACTTCAACCCATTGGATTTAACTTATTGCCCGAGAAATTTACGATGACACAGCTGCAATCGCTTTACGAAGCAATTTATGGGCACGAAATGGATAAACGGAATTTCAGAAAGAAGATGCTGAGCATGGGTTTCCTGCAAAAACTGGACGAAATAGATAAAAGCAGTTCGAAAAAGGGCGCCTATTTTTATCAGTTCAAACAAGACAGAATGGCCTTATTGCAAACAAGTTACGAGTTTTAGACCTGCCTGCGGCGAATAAGACCATCGCGGTGCAACAAAGTCCCTTCATCCATCAAAAACCGGATTACCTGAATGGTTTCATCCGGCTTAAAGCTCAATTCGCGCACAACCTCATCGTAAGGACGACATCCGGTAGCCAATGCCTGCATAATTGCGGCCTCTATCTGTACAAACCGGAAATTGCTCAGCCCGTTCTCTTTTTTACTCAGACAGTAGTCGCATGTACCGCACATACCTGCCGTAGTCTCACCAAAATAAGACAACAGAATCTGACTTCTACACCGGTTTTCTGCCGACATGTAGTGTATCATTCCCTCAATTCGCTTTTCGAGCCTCGCCCTTCTCTCTTCATATACGACCTTCGGAATCACCACATAAGGCTTATCTTCCCGCCTTTGCAGATAGACAATGTAAGGCGTTTTTTTGCGGGGTACGTAGTGTAACACATGATTGCGACTCAGCGTCAAAAGTTGCTGATACACCTCTTGAGCATTCAGCCCTGTTGTTTTGGCCAACTGTTCCTCCTGAATATAGACATAGTCGGCAAACAATCCGGTATAACTGCGCAGCAGCATTTGCAACACCTGGTCTGTTTGAGCTTCAAAACGTTTCAGCTTATAGAGCTCGTCGCGCGAGACGGTAAAAAAGACGCGCGATTTGGAGTCCACCTCATCTGTATAATCGATGTAAGCAGACTGCGAAAGCAGTTTAAGCGCATGGTGTGTGGGCAACATCGGTAGTTTGTATCGTTGACAAAACTCATTGAGGTCGAAATCAAAAACAGACTCAAAGCCGGATCCCACAGCAACACAATAGAAACTGCCCAGTTTTTCGTAAACATCCTTTATAAAACTTCGGTCAGGAAAAGCATCCGAAAGCCTTTTGCGCAATGTTGTTTTGTCGGTTTTAGCCAAAAGTGCAACCGCAAAGGACTTTTTCCCATCGCGCCCTGCCCTACCCGCCTCCTGGTAATACTCCTCCAGCGAATCGGGCAAATCGGCATGAACCACCAGTCGCACATCCGGCTTATCAATACCCATACCGAAAGCATTGGTCGAGACCATCACCTGAAAAACGCCGTTCATCCAATCGTTTTGCCGCTGCTCTTTGGCTTCGGATGTCAGTCCGGCATGAAAGAAGTTAGCCGAGATTCCCTGTGACTGCAAACTCAGCGCTATCTCTCTGGTTTTCTTTCGGTTGCGGGTGTACACAATAGCAGTGCCCGGCACACGTCGGATGATGTGAACCAGCTCCGTCAGCTTATCGTCAGATTTGCGCACCACATAGGCCACATTCTGCCGGTAGAAACTTTTCTGAAAAAGATTGTATTGTGCAAAGTGAAGTTTATCCTGAATATCTTTTACCACTTCAGGCGTGGCTGTGGCTGTAAGTGCCAGCACCGGAACTCCCGGCAATTGCTCCCGAAACTCGGCTATTTTGAGGTAAGAGGGGCGGAAATCGTACCCCCATTGCGAAATACAATGCGCCTCATCTATTACCAGCAAATTGACTTTAAGATAAGGTAACTTTCGCATAAACAACTCTGTAGACAGACGTTCAGGCGAAATATAAAGAAACTTGTATCCACCAAAAATACAGTTATCCAGCGTAATCTGTATCTCCTGACTACCCATACCCGAATAGACCGCAGCGGCCTTGATATTGCGTTTTCGCAGATTATCCACCTGATCCTTCATCAGTGCAATGAGCGGCGTAATGACCAGAGTGATACCCTCCAGAAACAGTCCGGGCACCTGAAACGTAATCGACTTACCACCTCCGGTAGGCATCAGGCCAAGTGTATCGCGCCCCTGACAGACCGAGTCGATAATCTCCTCCTGTAGTGGCCGAAAATCGGAATATCCCCAGTATTGTTGAAGAATTGATTGATAAACAGACATATCGCTATCCCTCAAGTGCCGGTTTAATGTCTTTTATCAGCAGCTGAAGCGAGGTATTTCCTCCATAATTATTCTCTTCGATAGAATAGCAAATATCAAACGGATTCAGATTCTTGATCAAATCGTTGTGCCCGTACATGCCAAATGCGATTCCATTCATGATGTTCTCCGAATTGCTGTCTATCAGCTCCAGCTTCAGGTGCTCCTGATCTTTACCCACCAGGCGACTCGTACCATAGTCGTACACCCGACGGGTGCAGAATATGGGTTTCGGATTTTCGGGGCCAAACGGCGCAAACTGCCTGAGCACACGGAAAAACTTGGGGGTAATATCGCTGAAATTAATCAGAGCATCCACATCTATCTGCGGAATTGTCTGCTCTTCACGTATATTGGCAGCCACAAACTCTTCGAACTTATCGCGAAAAGCCACCACATTCTCCTCCTTCATTGATAGGCCGGCCGCAAACGGGTGACCGCCAAAATTCTCGAGCAAATCGCGGCAATATTCTATTCCTTTATAGACATCGAAACCCTGCACAGAGCGGGCAGAACCGGTGGCCAAACCGTTAGATAGTGTCAAAACAACTACCGGTTTGTAATACAATTCGGTCATGCGGGAAGCCACAATCCCAATCACGCCCTTGTGCCATCTTTCGTTGTAAATGACAATAGATCGGCGATCCTTCATATCAGTCCAGCTTTCGAGCACACTATTGGCCTCTTCGGTAATGGTTTTATCCAGTCCCTTTCTGATTTCATTTTGCAAATTGATATTCTCCGACTTTTCGCGGGCAAAGGTCATATCTTTAGAAATGAGGAGCTCAACCGATTCACGCCCCGATTGCATGCGTCCGGAGGCATTGAGGCGTGGGCCAATTTTGAAGACAATATCACTCAGGGTAATATCCTTATCGTTCATGCCACACATATCAATAATGCTTTTGAGCCCGATACTGGCATTGTTGTTGAGCATTTTTAGTCCGTGAAAGGCCAGAATACGGTTTTCGTCGAGCACAGGTACAATATCTGCGGCGATACTCACGGCCACGAGGTCGAGCAACTGATAGAGCAGAGACAAGTCGATGCCGTTGCTCATGGCAAAACCCTGCATAAATTTAAAGCCAACCCCACAGGCCGACAAATGCGGAAAAGGATAGGTCTCGTTGGGCCTCTTCGGATCGAGAATAGCATAAGCATCGGGCAATATATCATCGGGTTTGTGGTGGTCACAAATGATAAAATCTACCCCTTTTCGTTTGGCATAATCAATTTTTTCGACCGCTTTTATACCGCAATCGAGTACAATGATAAGTGTAAAATCATTCTCGTAGGCAAAATCAATTCCTTTGTAAGAGATACCGTACCCCTCATCGGTACGATCCGGAATATAGAAGTCAAGATTTGAGTAGAAATTACGCAAAAAACGATAGACTACCGCAACCGCAGTTGTTCCGTCCACATCATAATCACCATATATCAGTATCTTCTCTTTTTTACCCATCGCTATATTCAAACGCTCCACGGCTTTGTCCATATCGAGCATCAGAAACGGGTCATACAAATCCTGCAACTGCGGACGGAAAAATTTCTTTGCTTCATCTGCAGTCGTTATATTTCTCTGTAACAGCAATTTGGATAGAATCGGGCTAATTCCCAACTCCTTTGCCATCTCCTCTTGCTTGGATATTAATATATTTTCAGGCGACAAAAAATGCCATTCGTTCATCATTGTATTTTCTCCTCTTTTATTTGGGAGCGTAAATTTACAAATAGTTTCGATGCCATGAAATAATTCTGCCATTTTTCGACAACAGAATTACAAACTAATCGGGGAAAGGCTATTTTGTCAGTTTGAATTTCCTGATAGAGGAAAAAATGTCAGAGTTGACGGTTTGGCATACCCTTTGCTGAGTAGAAAACAGAGATTAATCAATAAAACAAATCATACAGACTATGCAAAAAGGAAACATCGGGGTAACCACAGACAACATTTTCCCCATTATCAAGAAGTTTTTATACAGCGACCACGAAATTTTTGTTCGCGAGTTAGTATCCAATGCCGTTGATGCAAGTCAGAAACTGAAAACCCTCTCATCCGTAGGCGAATTTAAAGGCGAGCTGGGCGAACTAAAAGTATCCGTCAGCATCGACAAAGAGAAAGGCACACTCACCGTTAGCGACCGGGGTATTGGTATGACGGCCGAAGAGATTGAGAAATACATCAATCAGATTGCATTCTCGGGCGCCGAAGAGTTTTTAGACAAATACAAAAACGACGCAGCGGCCATAATCGGTCACTTCGGGCTGGGTTTCTACTCTTCATTTATGGTAGCCAAAAAGGTAGAAATCGTTACTCAGTCATTCAAAGAGGGTGCACAGGCCGTAAAATGGTCGTGCGAGGGTAATCCCGAATATACACTGGAACCGACCACCCGTAACGACCGTGGTACAGACATTATCCTCTACATAGACGATGAAAATCAGGATTTCCTCGAAACTGCACGTGTAGAGGGTCTGCTCAACAAGTATTGTAAGTTTTTGGCCGTTCCCGTTGTATTCGGAAAAGAGCAGGAGTGGAAAGATGGCAAATACGTTGATACCGACAAAGATAAACAGATCAACGAAACTCAACCGGCCTGGACCCGCAAACCGGCTGAACTGAAAGAGGAAGACTACCGCAAATTCTATTCGAGCCTCTATCCGATGAGCGAAGAGCCGTTGTTCTGGATTCACCTCAACGTGGATTTCCCCTTCAATCTGACCGGTATTCTCTATTTTCCCAAGCTGAAGGCCAACATCGAACCTACCCGCAACAAAATACAGCTCTATTGCAATCAGGTGTTTGTTACCGATTCGGTAGAAGGTATTGTTCCCGAATTCCTGACTCTGCTGCACGGGGTAATCGACTCACCGGACATTCCGCTTAACGTATCGCGTTCGTACCTGCAGAGCGATGGAAATGTAAAGAAGATATCCGGACACATCACCAAGAAAGTGGCCGACCGCCTGCAGGAAATTTTCCGCGACGACCGCAAGCAGTTCGAAGAGAAGTGGGAAAGCCTCAGCATATTTATGCAATACGGTATGCTCACCGATGAGAAATTCTACGAACGTGCCGAAAAGATTGTTCTGCTCAAAAATACAGACAACCAATATTATACGCTCGAAGAGTACAAAACGCTGATAGAAGGCAATCAGAAAGACAAAGATGATCAGTTGGTGTATCTCTACAGTACCGACAAAGAGCACCAATACAGCTACATCGATGCGGCCAAAGCCAAAGGATACGATGTCCTGTTGATGGACGGTCAGCTGGATGTTCACTTCCTGGGCAAACTGGAGCAAAAGTTCGAGAAGAGCCGATTTGTACGTGTCGATTCGGATGTGGCTGAAAAGCTTATCCCGAAAGAGAACATGAGCCAGGTAAACCTGTCGGCGCAAGAGCGCGAAGAGATGCAGCAGATTTTCAAATCTCAGGTTCCGGTCAATGGTAAAAAAGACTTTATCATCACATTCGAAGCCCTGGGAACTGCGGCCAATCCGGTCATGATTACCCAAAGCGAATACATCCGACGCATGAAAGAGATGGCTGCACTGCAACCCGGCATGAACTTCTACGGAGAGATGCCCGACAGCTACAACCTGGTTTTAAACAGCGATCACCCACTGATTAACCGGATTCTGACTGACGAGAAAGCGGCCTGCAACGATAAGCTTTCACCCATTACAGATCAGATAACTGCTATCAAAGCAGAACGCGACACCCTGAAGAAAAGCCACGAGAAGCTTAAAGCTGATGAAATTCCAACCGCAGAAAAAGAGGAGCTGGAGAGCAAAAACAGCCTGATCTCGGATCTGGAAAACAAGCGCAACGCTATTCTGGCCGACTACGCTTCGGGCAACAAACTGGTGAGCCAGCTGATCGATATCGCCCTGCTTTCGAACGGTATGCTCAAAGGAGAATCGCTGAGCAATTTCCTCAAACGTAGTGTAGAGATGTTGTAATAAAAGGTCTTCTATAAATTAAAAAGAGGCTGTCCGGATTGGACAGCCTCTTTTTAATTTATAGAATCCACTTATTTCTTTACCTGAATATAAGCCGTACTCAATTCGATATGCGGATTAACCGATCTGATTTTCTGAAGCCAGGTCTGAAACTTCTCACTCCCGATACTTTTAGGAACAGCCACACCCGAAGCCCTTTCAGCGGGTGTCAGAAATTCGACTGATTTATCACTCAGAATTGGTTTATCGAGTGGTTCGGGCGAGAAAAGAATAAACAATTTATACTGAATCAGTTTGGATTGAATCTCGAGAAAAAGCTCATCGATAATCTGCTTTTCGCCAAAATAGTCGAAGCGACCGGAGAAAAGAATATAAGGTTTATCAGCCTTTAACTGATATGCTGTGAGCTTTTCGGGTCTGACCCCCTGATAAGGAAAGATGCGGAAAGTCTCTTTAGCCTCCGGATCATCCAGATATATGCTGACATATCCGTTTTTAGCGGTTTGCAATTGCACAAAAAGATTCTGCCCGCTGTTGAAAGAGGTGGTTTTGCATAACAATGAGTCGCACGACAGGGTTTCCACTTCCACCTGACTGATGGGTGTTACAATTTCGCGCACTTTGCCTTTCACATATGCCTTGATCCAAACCGAGCCATCAGCCTGACGGATAACCTCGGTTTTTTCTTTGAGTGTCTCAATCCATTCGCCGTTGACATACGAATCGGCCATAAAACTGAAGACGTTGGTACTTTCGGATTTATCACCCGACTGACTATTTTGCAAAAAAGTTGAGTTACCCTGCATAACTACTTTCCCAAATGCATTTTCAATAGCATTAACGCAAGCCATTTGCCTGGATTTGAGAGTCACCTCGTCCTGCGACTGACTGGATTCGACCCGAATAAGAGCCTCCCCCTCAGAAACCACAGTTTTCTGAGAGAAACACCAAACGGGAGAAAGGAATATTAAAAAGAGAACAACTCTATACATACGCGACTATAAAAAGTGGGAGGATAATCCTTCAACAGAAACACCTCCCACAAAATGATTTCAACTTACGAATTACTCAGCAATATTCTTAATTTCACCGGTTTTAAGAGCATCCGGATTGAGGAATTTATCGTACTTGGCACGAATATCTTCCGATTCGCTCTGCAATTCAGCCTTCATCTCTTCGAGCATTGCTTTTTTTGCCATTGCATAATTATAGCCCACCAGCATCTGTACTTCGGTATTTTTATCCACAGCACGCAGTACTTTGAATAAAATAATAACCCGTCCTAACTTTTTGGACACCTTGTTAGAAGTTACCTCGATAGTTTTGGTAAGCGAAGCTGCATCTTTGGCATCCATCTGATTGTTCGATACATTCGACTCAACCACCGATTTCATTTGCGATTCAACGAGCCCTACCAAACGCTGTTTAGCGAGTTCGGTAGCCTGCATTTCTGCCGCAGCCTGAGTTTGCGCCACCGACGAACCATTCGCAATCAGGTATTTTGGGAAACCCTCTTCATCTACATCGGCCTGTTTATTGAAAGCCTCATTGAGCTGCAATGACAAAGGTGGCATACCCGGAAAAGCGGTAAAGCCCTGTTTCTCATACTTTTTAGCCTCTTTTTTCACATCACGGCTCACGTGAGTAAACTTAAACTTCTTTTGTTGAGCATTGATTAACTCTACGCTGAACCCCAACATGAGGGACAGACACAAATACGAAATGATTTTTTTCATAGTTATTATATTTAAATTGATAATTAAAACTGTCTCGAAATTAATAATTAAGAGAATGAGAATGAAATCCGGCAGCACCTAAACAGCACCATCACAGGACAGGAGGATATTACTTCACCTGATCACTTACAAAACCGATTTCAGCAAGTTTTGATCCAAAATCGGGACTGGCAATAACCTGCGGTGTTTGCACCTTGTTGTTCTGCAATACCGATTGAAATTTCACTTTTTCGGCCACATCTTCCGAGAGCGATTTCAGTGAGATAATTCCTTTGGTCTCTTTGAGTTTTTGCAGCAGAAAATAGGTAAACATACCGTGTTGTTTTTCTCTGTACACCGATGATGATTCTTCTCCGGAAGAAGAGGTAATCACCACTGTATTTCCGGCTACCTGCTCCTCTTTGGGTTTAATTTTCACACCCTTCATGGCAACAAGCGATTTGTTTCGGGCACCACCTGAGAAACAGGCATCGAGAATTACCGAGACTTTTTTGGTAGGCCACTGGTTGAGCTGTGCATACAGGTCGTTGAGTTTTATAGCCGATTTAATCTCCATACCGCTGATATCCACCGGCATAATATAACCCTCTTTTGTATTTTCATCGGGCAGCCCATGTCCGGAGTAGTAGAAAATCAGCTCTGCCTTACCACCGCTCAACTCAGCGAGCTTACACAGTTTAACAATAGCCTGCTTCATCTGTCCCAGGGTAGCATTGGTTTTAAGAGCGACATTTTCTTCGGGAACCCCGTATGTTTTGACCAGATACTCTTTCATCGACCGGGCATCGTTTACTGCAAAATCGACATTCACCTCACTCTCGAGGCCACTCTGATAAGAGCTGTAATCCTCGTTTCCAATGAGCAGCGCATATACATTCGGATTTTTAGTTTTGCCCACCGGAATATCGATATCCACATCAGACTTACCTACGGATAACACCTTCCGGTCGTTACGGGCCGTGTATGCAGCCCCGCCCTGCGGAATATCGACATTGATATCGTCGAACTTCAGATCCAACTGAGTGGAGCTGAATGCAATTAAATCTTTGCTATCAAAAACATAGGGCATTGAATTCACTACCGAGTCTTT
Organism: uncultured Parabacteroides sp.; assembly: GCA_964534355.1. Classification (GTDB taxonomy): domain Bacteria; phylum Bacteroidota; class Bacteroidia; order Bacteroidales; family UBA7332; genus CAXXIC01. The sequence goes on along the minus strand of CAZHNZ010000068.1, from coordinate 497 downwards.
GAGCTCGAGGTGCGAAAAGGCAAAGCGGTCTCCACTGACCGTGTAAGCCAGCTTATCGCACTTCATACGTTTGAAAGACTCGTCGAACTGCTTAGCCTGAGCCAGCGGCACCTTGAGGTAGATGGGGTGAAACGAAGGCACCGATATTTTGAAGCTTTCGTTGTCGGCATCGTATTCGTTAGTGGCCAATCGCCAGTCCAGATTTCTTTTAACCAGCGAGTCGATTGCCGATTGTGTAAACAACTCAATCTGTTTTTTACGGGTAGTTTCATTCACCCGCTTCACATAATCCTCTGATTTTTCGTATTTCCCCTTCTTCTGCCAATCGTTAATACTCGATTCGACAAACTCCTTAATCTCCTCTTTGAGTGTTGCATTGTATTTTCTGACCGGCACAACGACTTTCGATTCTATTTTATAGAGACCCGACTCGTCGGTGAGCAGCACCACCAGTTCAACCTTTTCGTCGATAGCTTTTTTGGTGGAACGAACGGGAA
>CAZHNZ010000067.1:0-22185 GCA_964534355.1 uncultured Parabacteroides sp. | reverse complement strand
CGGTAGAAAAAATAATAGAGTTATTTAAAAAATCAAATAGAAAACAACTTAAATGTCATTTTAGAAATGAAAACAGAAATTGACGAATTTACGTTTTACAATGCTGATAATATGGAAATAATGGCGCAATACCCTGATAAGTATTTTGATTTGGCTATTGTTGACCCGCCTTATGGAATAGGCTTGGTAAAGACAGAAGCGGGGAATTGGGGGCAAAGAAAAGAAAATAAAGGCAGTATTGATAAGCAAACACAATGGGATTTTGACAGACCGTCAAAAGAATATTTTGAACAGCTTTTTAGAGTATCTAAAAACCAGATAATCTGGGGCGGGAATTATTTTATAGACTTAATAAATCAGCCTACAAGTTGTTTTATAGTTTGGGATAAAAAAAATGGTGAGAGTTATTTTTCTGATTGTGAAATAGCTTGGACTTCGTTTACGACTGCGACAAGAATGTTTAGAAAAAAAACAGTAATGACAGATAGAATCCATATTTGCGAAAAGCCAGTAGATTTGTATGCTTATTGCTTAAAATATGCTAAACAAGGAGACAGAATTATCGACACACATTTAGGCAGTGGCTCAATAGCTTTAGCAATCGACAAAGCCAACAAGCTAGATAATATGCAACTTTCTTTTGTAGGCATTGAACTCGACAAAGAGTATTTTGATAAAAGCATTGCAAGATTTAACGAATTTCATCGACAACAAACAATTAATTTTTAATAAACAATTATGAACACAAATCAAGATTTTTGGACAGAAACACACTTCGGACGTGAAGCTGTTCTAACAATTGACATACGACCATTCCCACTTAGAGGTTATTTCAACGATAAAAAAGGTGTCGTACTTTGCGGATTTCTTAAAGAAAACCAAACTATCGAACAATTTTTGAATGATAGAGAGGTAAGACGAGCCGAACTTTACAGATATTGGCAAATGGTGGAAAACCGATTGCAAAGCGAGAAAAATTACAAAAAGAAAATGGAAGCTAAATAGTACTATTGGAAATTAACACTTAAAAATTATTTGTGTTAATTTCCTTTTTTCGTAAAAAATTATTACCTTTGCAACAAAATTTACAAGTATGAAACTATCAGATATAAAAGCAAATCCGAATAATCCGAGAGTAATCAAAGATGAAAAGTTTGAAAAGCTTGTTAAGTCTATTTCAGAATTTCCAAAAATGATGGAACTTCGCCCAATGGTCATCAATTCGGACAATATCGTTTTAGGTGGAAATATGCGATTAAAGGCATTAAAACACTTAGGATATAAAGAAGTACCTGAAGAATGGGTAAAACGTGCTGACGAACTTACAGAGGAAGAACAACGCAGGTTTATTATTGCTGATAATGTTGGATTTGGAGAGCATGATTGGGAAATGCTGGCAAATGAATGGGATATTGATGAGTTGAATGATTGGGGGCTGGATATTCCGGGATTTGAAATAGAGCCCGAAGTACTCGAAGCGGAAGAAGATGACTTTGACGTTCCCGAATGTGGCATTGAAACGGACATTGTTTTAGGTGATTTGTTTGAGATTGGGGAACATAGGTTGCTGTGCGGCGATTCAACTCAAACAGATACATTTGAAAAACTTATGCAGGGGGAGTTTGCGGATATGGTTGTAACCGATCCACCATACAATGTCGCTTATGAAGGTAAAACAAAAGATGCACTTACTATTAAAAACGATTCAATGGGGAACGATGATTTTTATCAATTCCTTTATGATTTCTACTCTGCGCTTACTACGGCAGTAAAAAAAGGTGGTGCAATATATGTTTGGCACGCATCATCAGAAGTAATAAACTTTGGTAAAGCGCTTGTTGATGCAGGATGGCTATTAAAGCAGCAGCTTATTTGGGTAAAAAACACAATGGTAATGGGAAGACAAGACTACCAATGGAAACACGAACCATGCCTTTATGGTTGGCTTGCTGGAGGCTCTCATAATTGGTATTCGGATAGAAAGCAAACTACTGTAATAAACTTCGACAAACCACAAAGAAATGGCGAACACCCTACAATGAAACCCATAGGCTTGTTTGCCTATCAAATAGAGAACAGTTCAAAGATTGGAGATATTGTAATAGATGCGTTTGGTGGAAGTGGCACAACAATGGTTGCTTGTGAACAATTAAAACGAAAAGCTTATATTGTAGAGTTCGACCCGAAATATTGCCAAGTAATCGTTGATCGTATGCGAAAACTTGACCCTACATTGATAATTAAACGAAACGGAGAAAAATATAGCCCACAATCCTAACGCTTTAGGCACTGTGGGCTAAGTAAGTCCTTCCAAAACTTTGGACTGCTTGCAAGGTTACTGTTTTAAATTTGTACTATTTCATAGGCTTGATGTAATAAAGGGGTTCTACACTAAGATTATTTAATTTATCACGTAAGGCAATAGCTTCGTTTTGATTTTCACATTGAGCAACTTTTACAAAGTCATCGTCAAGCATTAAGAATACGTTGTACATAAGTAGTTAGTTTTAAAATTTATACTGCAAAGCTAAAGGTTATTAGTTTACCATACAAGCGAAAAAATATGTTATATAACACATTATGGGCTCATTAATAGACAAAGACAAACTAAAGGCGAAAGCTATTGAGGTAATCGGTAAAAATAAATTGATTTTTATCGAGGATGTTTGTGCGATGACGGGAGTTTCAAAGCCTACTTTTTACGATAGATTTCCTGTTGGAACTGACGACTTTAACGACTTAAGTAGGTTGTTAGAACAAAATAAAATAGATATTAAGGTTTCAATACGGTACAAATGGAGCAAGTCAGACAATCCAACGGCACAAATGGCACTGTATAAACTTTGCTCAACTGATACAGAACATAAGAAGCTGCAACAAAATTATGGTGGAGATGATAGCGAAAGTAAAGACAATGAAATAAGTATTAAAATTATTGAGTAATGCAAATTAATAGAATAAAAAAGTACAATGATTTTTTTCTTGCAACGAAAAACGAGCCTATTGTTATTTTGCAAGGGTCTAAGAGTTCGGGCAAAACTCATGCACTCTTAGATTTGTTCGGTACTAATTTATTCCAACATAATTTTAAGAAGTATCAGATATTTTCAGAAAGTCCGAAACAACAAAATTTCGGTATCATGTCAGATTTTACCAAAATTTTCAATCCGGTACTTCACAAAGTCAAAATCAATTCAAGCCAAAAAACATTTAAGTACAAAAATAGTGAGTTAGCTTTTTTGAACATTCCAGACAATACGAATGCAAGCGACATAGCGAACTCATTGGGTATATGTGATTCGAGATTTATTAATGAATGCAATATGTTTTCAAAAGACACTATTGACAGATTGTTAATAAAGACAAGGGAACAAATGTTTTTTGATTACAACCCTTATCGAGAGTTTTGGATAAACGATTTAATCACTGACACCAATTTCTTAAAAACAACATGGAAAGATAACCCATTCTTAACTAAAAATCAAATTGATTTATTCTTGCAATGGACTGAAAAAGGTAAAAATTCAGAGGTTGGAAGTTATGACCATTGGAGGTGGCAAGTAATGTGTGAGGGTAACTATGCAGAGATTACGGGAGAGATTTTCACAACTGAAAATATACACTTTGCAACCGAAGCCCCGAAAGGACTTCACAACTTTATTATCTTTGCAGACCCATCCAACGCCAAAGGTGGCGACAATTTCGCACTTACTTTGACTGCAACAGACAACAACGGAAATGTTTATTTGCTTGATAGCTTTTCGAGAAACAAAATCGAAAAAGTATTGATTGCAGAGAAAATAAAGGAATGGCAAAAAGACTATCCAGTACAGCGAACGTTAATCGAAACGAACGGGCAAATCGGATTGAAGTTTTACAATGACTGTATCGGCTCACAAATTCCAGTTGATGGTTGGTACAGCCGAAAAGATAAGTACGAGCGAATTATGGCAAACTTTGACGTAATTACTCAAAAGCTTTTTATTGTTGATACCTTGCAAAATAGGGACTTTGCAAAACAAATATATACTTTCAAGATTGATTGTGAGCATGACGACAACATAGATTGCCTAAATAATGCAATAATGGCTTATGTGCTTCTTTATGGAGAATTAAAGGTATTGTTTTGATTATATAAAAATAAGTATTATATTTGCACCGAAAATAAATTAACATGAAGATATTTAATTTTGAAATAGGAAGTAAAAGAACTGCGAGCCAATATAAATTAGGGCGGTCGAATAACTTAATCGGTTCATACGACCGCATGGGTTTGGGTTTTACTATTGAAGAATTTAATTTATTTTCTCAAATTAAAGATTATCGGACTGATTTATTAAATGGCACTAATTGGCGACCGACAGACATAATTAACGCAAATAATTATGATTATTTGCAATTTATTAAAATGTTAGGTAAGTATTCAACAGCTATTTTCAATGATTATATCAACTTTGGATATGTTATTTTTGCAAGAATAGAGGGTCAAATCTTCTATATTTCGAGCAACAACTATACAAAAAATGCTGATAAGACAACCATACACGGATATCCGAAAGCGGAAGTATTTGAATTTGACGAGCCAAACGTGTTTTGTGGCGAGTTATCAATAGTTAATAAATGCAAGCCGTATCAAAGATTGTATAACATTGCGCTTTCATGCCAAAAAAACGGACTTTACAAAAGTGGTTTTGTTAATGTGATAAGTCCAAAAAGTGCAACAGGTTTGCCAATGGCTGCAAAACTAACAGATGTTGAACGTCAGGCTATGGAAAAGAGAATTTCCGAAAATCACGGTGTTGCAACAGACGAACAAACAAACTTCTTAATTTTTCAACAAGAAATTGACATTAAGACTATTTTATTCGACTTTGCAAAGTTAGGAATACTCGAAACAAAGAAACTTTGTGAGGAATATATTTGTTCAAAATTGGGTGTGCCGTATGTTTTACTCCCATCAACGGGGCAAACATTCGCAAATTATGAAGAAGCAAATAAAATTCTTTACGAAAATCATTCTAAGTATTGCGAGTATTTTTGTAACTTTGCAAAAAATGAATTAGGTTTTGCGATTGACTATAAAACTATTGCAGAAATCGGAAAGGGTATAGTATGATAAAAGAGTTAAATATATTTGGCGATATTGTTTCTGATTCGTATTGGGACAATGATGTTACACCTTCTGGAATTAAGAAAGAGTTGAACGGATTAACAGACAAAGACGAACTTCATATTAACATTAATTGCTATGGTGGAGAAGTTTTTGCAGCCGTAGCAATTTCGAGCATGATAAATAATTCACCTGCAAAGAAAACATTCAACGTTTTAGGTATTTGTGCAAGTGCTGCAACAATGCTTTTTAATGAAGTAGATGAAGTTAAAATTTCAAATGGTGCAATGATGATGTATCACAAGCCCTTAGTTGGTATGTTTGGAAATGCAAACGATTTTAGAAAGCAAATAGAAATTTTAGATAAAATCGAGAATGAAAACATTCTAAAAAATTTAGTTGCAAGAACAAAAAAACCTATTGACGAATTAATAAAACTGATTGCCGATGAGTGGTGGCTTACTTCGGACGATGCGATTTTAAATTTGGGATTTGTTGGCACAACTTCACTTGCAATAGAAAACAAAGCGAAAACAAAACAAGAAAACATATACAAGAACTATCTTGAAAAGAAAAAGGCGTTAAATGTTGACGCATTTAAACAATTTACTAATTTTAAAAAACAATTAATCAAATGAAAGAAATTCTTATGAATTTACTTGCGTTGACAATGACAGCCTTAACGCAAGGCGGTGGGGAAATTCCTGCCGAATTACAGACTGAAATCGATGCTCTTAGTGCAGCGATAAACGGATTGGGTGCAAATCCAGACGAAGAAACAGACCAAACAGCAACAAATGAAATGCTGCAAAAGTTGACCGACATTGCCGAAAAAATTAAAGACAATGCAGAAAAGTCAAAAGTTAGCAACAAAATTACAGATGCTAAAGTGGCAGCCGTAAACGTTGCAATTAAAAACTTTGAAGCAAAACAAAAAGATTTAGGCAATGGTAAATCAAAACCTAAAAATTTGAACTTTGACGCATTGGTCAAAAACAATGGCAAGCTAAAAGTTGTAAACGCTAACAACGCAAACTTCACTAAAACAGTTGAAGAAGAGTTTTCTTTTGAGCAAAAATTACGCAACAGCGGATTTTTGGCTGGTATCAAAGAAATGACCCAAGCAGAGGGCACAAACCAAATCATTTGGACAGAGGGTGCAAGGGGTGCAAATTCTGCTGCAATTGTTGCTATTGGTAACGACAAACCGTTCAAAACAAACACAACTGCAAACAGTACTTTGGCATTGAATACTTTGGCACAAGGTGTAACTGTTCCGGTTCAATTGTTGAAAGCTATTAACGGTGTTCAATCTCTTTATGAAGATGATTTGAAAGGCGACATTGAGGATAAAATCTCATTACAAGTAGCAGCAGTTTTGGCAACTGCAAACAATCCAATTGTAACCACTGCAAAAGTAAACAACGGCACGCCTACAATTGCGGACGTTATCGAGGTGGCATACTGGCAATTGCGCCAATACGCTCAAGGTAAAACTATTCACATTGCAATTTCGAGCGAGCAACAAAAATCTTTGAATTTGTTGAAAGACAAAAACGAAAACAAAATTGCAAAAATCGGTTATTCCGATTTATCTATTGAAAACTTTATTGCAGACGAAACATATACATCTGACAAAATTTTCGGTTGGGTCGATAACTTATCAGTTCGTTTCTACAATGATGGTCTTTGGGTTGGTTCGGACGAACTTAACGGACGTGGTGTTTCTGGCGACAACTTCAAGAAAAACCAAATCAGTATTTTGGCTGAGTATTTGAATGAGGGTATCGTAATTCGTGGTACTGACGTGGTAACTACTATCTATGATAGCATAGAGGGAGTAATTGGCGATTTGACAGTGCAAAACAATTAAAAAATAGTTTGGGGGAGCTATTCAAAATCCCCCGATTTTATTAACTAATAAAAAAATATTCAAATGAAAAAACTTATTTTATTTTTATTTCTTGCAATAGGTTTTATTGCAAATGCTCAAACAGTTACTTTTCCTCAAATGGTTAGTAATGCAACAATTCAGACCGTTTCAACTGCTTATGTATTAACAAATACAACAGCACGTAATTTTATATTCACTGCACCGCAGCCAAAACCATGCACGCAGGATTTTATTATAAAATTAGATAGTTTGAGCGGTAATCATACAAATGTGGCGGTTGCAATTTACGGTCAAAAGTCTGCAATAAAAGGCGATTATACACAAATTGGTTCAACAGTAAACTGGAAAGGTACAAGCAAAGATACTGTTATAATTATAAGCAATGCGAGTGCAAACAGATACAGTAACTATAAATATACTATAACTGGCACGGGAACAGGCACGACAAACATAACTCCGCAGGTACTCAAATTATACTTAGAATAGTATGAAAATCGAAATTATAAAACCGTTCAAACTTTTGCAAGTTGGTCAAATACTTGATATTGATAGAGAGTACTCTAACAATCTAATCAAAAAAGGCATTGCAAAAAGTTTGGAAGTGGTAGAAGTAGTCGAAGAAAAACCTACAAAAGTAAAAGTTAAAAAATAATTAGCAAATACGGCATTATGGATTACACAACATTTGAAAATTACCCATTGCAAATTTTAGGGATTGATGATAGCTATAACAGTGAGTTGAATGCTATTTCGTCTTTTCTTGAAGGTGATATTGAGTATACTGGGGAAGTTGAAGATTTGGAAAACATTTTGCCGTATTTTGTTTTTTATAAATTTTGCGAAAATAGGAAAAGTGAAATAACCGCAGCATCGGGCGAACAAAGTAAAACAGCGGAGTTCAGTGTGGCAACCGAAGTAAGACAAGTAAAAGCTTGGAACTATGGAGTTACAAAACTTAATGCTTTATTACTTGCAAATGGCGAAACGGCAAACGAAATCTACACTTCAAAAATTACAATGATATGATAGAAAACTATTTATTGCAAATTGGTATGAAGTGCGGAACTGTTAAGAATTTCGCAACAACTATCAATACAGATTTACGGCTCAAAGGTTTGCAACATTGGTATTTTTTGACACCTGTAAAAGTGAGCGAAAAAAACGATTTACTTAAAGAAGCAAATCTAAATTTAGCTTTTCCTTTCATTGCAACGCGAGAGGATATTTCGGAAGAAGTTGTACTCAAACGATTGGCATTAATTATTGACGATTATAAAACAGAATTATTAAAAAACTTGGGCAAAATGCTACTCATTCCGAATCATATCTTTACAATTATCCCATTTTGGGCGAACGAAAAAGGGGAGCGAAACGAACGAAAAGACTTTGCGCAGGGTAGCATTCACATTTTAAATGCACAATTAACAGTGCGATACCGTGATGGCTGGTTTAAATGTCATTGCAATTAAACAAACAAATTAATTAAAAACTTAAAAACAAATAAATATTATGGCAAATTGTGGTAATTTTTTAGAATATGCTGGTAGCAGATGCGGTATTGACGTGGGTTATGGAAAAATTTTGTTGGCTTATGCAGACCAAACAGAAATTAACATTTCTGATTTGACAGCCGATGCAATCAATACAGCGATTTCAAATGGAACAATTAAAGGGGTAATCAAAGGTTGGCACACAATAGCAGGGGCACCAGTTGCAGAGGTTAGCGTGGACAGAGTAGGTACATCCGAAATGAAATTGATTAAACCCGAAGTATTGGCAGATACTTTGACATTTGAAAACACACTTTCAAACAATGAGGTGTTAGGCGATTTGGTAAAAGCTGGTACTATCCCGATGATTTTGATTGACGACATAGGCAATGTATTTGCAGAAAAATCAAATTTAGTAGGTAAAGTTAAACCTATGCTTATTAACTTCTCAAACAAAGTTACATCGGCGTTTCAAGGCGACAACGCAACCGATAAAACTGTTGCAATAACAGCACGTTATTTAGTAAAAGAAGTTGATGTTATCATTGCAGATGTTGAAACTGAATTGATTAATAGCAAAACTTTAGTTGGTGGATACTTGGGTACTGTTAGTTCAGATACAGCTACTTCAAAAGTGTTCAAAATGTTTATCAAAGACAAATCAACTGGCAAAGCTTTTGCAGGTGCGATTTTAACTGGCGAGGTGTCAGCTATTCCACATCAATACACAACAACCGCATCGGCTGCAACTTATAACTCAACAACTGGCGAATTGGCAATCACTTTGACAGGTACTGGTTATTCACTTACTGGTTCTAAAATAAATGTTTCTATTTCAGGAATTGAAGCATATATGAAGGAGGCAGTGGTAAACTTGGGGGAGTAATGAACGTTTTCAGTGGTAATATAGACACTGGAGGCGTTTTAAAATTAATTGTTGATAGTAATAAAATTGGATATATTGAATGTCCAGATGGCTCAATTATTGCAACAACATCTGGAGTAATTGATACTACATGGAGTGGAAGTGCTGGTAAAGTAAAATACTATATTCCAATAGTTAGCACAATACAATATGAAGAGGTTACAGGATTATTCATAAATAGCGGTGAGGTATCAACTCAAAATGTTTATATCGAGGTCGATTCTGATAAATTAGCTTATGCGTTAATGCCAAATGGAGATATTCATACGGCTGTGGCTGGTAAGATAGATTTTGATTATGATGGAGTTGCAGGTGCAGTTAAATTATATGTACCAAACAATACTGTAATGTTTAGTCTTTATTCAAGTAAATTTTACGGTGCAATGGTATTCAACGTAAACAACATTGCCTTACTTTCGATTGGCGGTCAAAATTTATTCTCAACAGCGGATAGCGATTCGATATTTGATATTATAATTGCAAATGGTGAAGTTACTGGATTCCATTCTATTGATATTTCAGCAAATGCGAACATACCATCTTTAGCTAAAATTTCAGCGGTGGAGGCGTTAGGTTGGGAAGTCCCTTTTGGCAATTAGCCTGCTGGGGGGACAGCCTAACGGCAGGACTGTTAAATGATGAAACATTTAGCTACGAGTACTATTTATCAAATAAATTAACTGACGGAACTACTATAACTAATTGCGGGGTAGGCGGTGAGGATTCACTAACAATTGCTGCAAGGCAGGGTAGTATTCCAATGCGGTTAAAAAATGAGGTTGAAATTCCAACAGACACAACAGCGGTTGTTATTGGTAATTTAGCAGATAGCGGTTTATTATCAACTTGGGGCGATGGAACTTATAATGTTAAACCATTGTTACAAGAGGGTTGGCAAACTACTGGAAAATCTAAGATAAACAATGTAATAATCAACAATGTTGAGCTAATACTAAAATGGACTGGTATCAATAATGTAGATGAAGATGGCGAATACACTTTAGAAAGGGTAGCCAATGGAGATGCCGTTACTTTAGATGCAAATTCAATAGTTAATACTTATGGTTCTACTCACTTTAAAAATTTAGATTTCTCTATTTTCTTAGTAGGAACAAATGGAGGATGGTCAAATCCAACTGATTTGTTAAACCAATATATTGCAATAACTGAATACTCACAAGCTAAATATCCAATAGTGATTGGATTCCATGTTGGCGATGTGTCTTATTTAAGTGGAATTGAAACATTGTTGAGTATCCAATTTGGTGATAACTTCATAAACATTAGAGAATATCTAAGCACAACAGCGTTAAGCGATTTGGGATTAACACCAACAGCGCAGGACTTAATAGATATGGCAGCTGGACATTGTCCAACTCAATTGCTGTATGATACTGTTCACTGGAATGCGAAAGGTTATGAAGCCGTAGCAAATCGGATTTATCAAAAAATTATAGAACTTCAATACAACAACTAACAATCAAAAGGGTAACTAAAAATTACCCTTTTTTTTATATCTTTGCAACATGGAAATAAAACTTGAAGAAATAACGATTAATGATTACGCTAATAGGCTTAAATTAGGCTTAGAGGTGGAGTTTTTGGAAGCTGTGGATAGTGAGCTTAACAAAGTGTTAGGAAGTATCGGGAACGGCTTTGATTTGGCTTTATTCATGCTTAATAAAGATTTGCTTATATTCAGGTGCAAGTTAGCGAAAGCAGTCTTTAGTTTTGAAAATACTTACATTGCAATTTACGAAAAAAAAATTAGGGAATTGCAGGAACAAATCGAGAAAAAAGCGGTCAAAAAAGAAAAAGGAAATCCTTATCAAAGTTTTTTAGCATGGATTTTGGCGGTCGAAAAATACATCGGTTTTGCAATAGACAAAAATAACGACCTTTTATATTTTGCAGAAGCGACAAAACAAATGTTAAACTATTACGACCAACAAAAGAAACAGATTGACGAACAAAATTCAAAACAAAAACGAAAATGAATACTTTTGAATTTATACGTGGCTTGCAAAAAATTGATGTTAAAGCAACTGCAATACAATCAGTGCAAGAAAATGAAGCGGTTATAATTTCTGATTCAATTGTGGCAAATGCAGAGGGATTAACTTTTGCAGGGAATAAAATTTCGAGCGTTAAACCGTTTACTGATTGGGAAGAAAGCGGACAATTTCACGAAAATTTAAGATTCAGAGATAAAAGCGACATTGAATTTACAAGCAATGGCGATGGTGCGGATGCCGTGTTTGGTTCTTTTCCTTACAATGATACGATTGCACCTCATGCAAAAACTTTAGCGCAAAGCACATTAAATGATATTAGAAAATCATTTATTAACATAATAAACAATACAATCAAATGAGCGAATTAATAGATAGAATTTTTGACGCTGAAAAAATCAGTAAGGAAGTTGCAACCATACTTTCAGAATTAAATAAAGTTAAAACCAACATTGAGGTTTTTACTGGAACAATAGATAATTTGACCGCAGCAACAAGAAAAGCAAAGGGGTTTGATGATTTGTCAAAAAATGCCAAATCTTTGAACGATACAGTTGTTAAAGGTAGTGAGGAGATGAAGCGGTGGGAAGCAGAAGTCCAAAAACTAAAAGAGAAAACAGAGCAACTAACAACGACCGAAAAAGCAGCCGCAATCGAGATAGCTAAGGCACGTCTGGAAATGCAGGCAGCTACAAAAGCCAATAAAGAAGCTGCAATAGCTGAAATTGAAGCAACCGCAGCTACTAAGGGATTGACTGGTTCTTATAATGAGTTACAAAAAGACTTAACAAAGTCAATAAAAGCATATAAAGACCTAAGCGAAGCCGAAAGAAACGGAGCGACTGGAAAAGAAATGCTTAAAAAAATCAATGAAACTCAAAAAACATTGAAAGATACTGACGCTGCAATGGGTAATTATCAAAGAAATGTTGGTAATTATTCTGAAAGTTTTAAACCTTTGATGGGAACATTTGAAAAATTAATGAAAACTCAATCAAATGTAAAAGGTAATGCAGCCGATTTAATGGGGTTCTTTTCAGGTTCAAAAAGTGGATTTGAAATTTTTCAAAAAGGAGTTGGTTTGTCAGATGAAAGTTTAAAAGTACTTTCAAAAAATCCTATTCTTGCAATAATTTCCATATTAATTGGGTTATTCAATGCCGTAAAAGATAGTATTTCGAGCAGTTCAAAAGCGACAAACACGCTAAAGGAAGCAATGGCACCGCTAAATGCAGCTATGACAGTGGCAAAAAATGCAACTGTTGCAATACTTCAAGTGTTTTTAGATAGTTTTTTAGCTGTTTCAAAGTTTACAACGGCAATATATGCGCTTATTTCAGGCAATGATAAATACAGTAAATCAGTTCAGGACGCTGCAAAAGTAGAAAAAGAACGGCAAGCAATATCAAAAGCAAATCGGGAGTTGCTTGTAAGCGAGGCTAAAGACAATTTAGAAATTGCAAAATTGCGTGATAAAGTAACCGAAAAAGACAAATATAGTAGAGCAGAAAGAAATCAGGCTTTGAAAGATGCTATCAAATTGGAAAAGAAAATCAGTGATGAAAAATTATCTTTGTCAATTCGAGAGTACAATAATTTAGTTAAACAATTACGTTCTAAAAAAGAATTGAACGGTGATGAAAAACAACAATTAGCGGATGCACAAGCTAAGATGTACAATGTTCAGACAGATTATTATAAGGCAGTCCGCAGAATGAGAACTCAATCGGCTACATTTAATAAACAAGAGGATGAAGAAGCATTAAAAGCTAAAGAAGATGCTGCAAAAGCGCAAAAAGAATTTAACGATAAAATCATTGCAGCTCAAAGACGATTAACAGATAGCAAATTAGCATTAATGAAAGACAGTGAAGAAAAATCGCTTGCAATAAGTAATGAAACATTTAACAGACAAATTTCAGATTTAAGGCGAAATGGGGAGCTAACAAAAGAGTTATTGAAAAACTTAACAAATGCTCAAGAAAATGAAGTTGATAAAATTAAAAACGAATGGAAGTCAAAAAACTTGCAAGAGCAAATCAAATCAGACGAGTTGATACTCGATAACATGAAAAAGGCAGGAAATGACACTTTGACGTTTGAAAAAGAACTTCTTAAAAAACGCATGGAAGCCGAAATTTTGGCAGGTGGCGACAAAGCCGAAATTCAGAAAAAATATAAATTTTTAGAGCTGGATTTGGAAGCCAAAACAGCCGATGAAAAAATTGCAGTGTTTGAAAAGGAGTTGAAAAAACAATCGGAGCTATTGACGAATGGTTATTCAGAGCAGGAAAAGCAACTGAAAAAAAGGTATGCAAACGGAAAGATTGACAAGGAAAAATACGAAAAAGAACTTTCGGAAATTCAACTTAATGCACTTCTTGAAACGAACAATCAGACTATTGCAGCACTCGAAAAACAGTTAGAAATTAGCGGACTTTCGGACGACAAAAAATCCGAGTTATCAAACAAACTGACAGCTTTAAAAATTGCAAACGAAAATGCCGTAACCGATGCAACTATAAAAGCAAATGAAGATAGAGTAAAAGCGGACGAGGACGCAAAAGCAAAACGTGTAGAGGTGGCGAAAGCCTTAATTTCTGCAACAACTGAAATTTTTGGAGCTATTGCCGATTACCAAACGCAACAAAGTGAACAACGTATTTCAGATCTTGAATCGGAGTTAGAAAAATCAAACGAAGTTTTTGAAAAACAACAGGAAAATTTGGATAATGCGATAATGTCAGACGAAAATCGGGCAGCAAAGCAAAACGAGCTAAACGAAAAGAAAGCAGCAGCAGAAAAGGTCATTCAGGATAAAATTCAAGCCGAAAAAGTAAAACAGGCTAAATGGGAGCGAGCTAATAATATATCTCAAGCGATAGCAGGCACAGCACTTGCAATAATCAGCGCAACTCAAACGAAGCCTTTTATTCCACTTGGGTTAATTGCAGCAGGCACGGCAGCCACAATGGGGGCTATACAACTTGCATCAATTTTGAATACAAAAATACCCGCATACGAAAAAGGGGGAACAACGGGGGCAGGGTTGGCACTATGGGGAGAAGCACGACCCGAAGTTGCAGTAACACCAAAAGGGGATGTAATGCTTGCAGAAAAGCCGACAATCAGTAATTTTGAAGCTGGCACCCGAATTTACAAAAGCGTTTCCGATTACGAACTTGCAATGAATGCTAAAAACGGTGGAGGTTTTTCTTTTGATTACGATAAAATGGGCGAGAAAATGAAAGCACCTAACATAGTGTTGGATAGTCGCGGACTTTGGGGCATTGTTTCGCAACAAAATGCAAGACGAACAATGATAAACAGGCGTTATTCTGTATAAAAAAATCCTTCTACTTTCACAAGCAGAAGGATAAAAAAAATGAAACTAAATAACAATTCTAAAATAAAATTATATGTACAAAAATAAATTCATTGCAAAGGTAATAAATAATTTGAAATATGGAAATATACGAGCTTAGAGCGACAATAAAAAATACGAATACTACTTTCATTTTCGATTTTGTACCCGAAAATTTTGAGGGCGAAAAGATTACACAACAGTTTAGTTTTGTTAATCCGATAGGATATACCCCTAAATTTAGTATTGACACAATGCGAGTAATTGACAGCGACAAAAGTACACTTGATACTGTTTTTTGGTCTTATGGGCTTCAAGGCGATGTCGAAATTGCTATCTATAAATTGGATGTCGATGGTGTCGATTACGAACTATTATCAACCTTTGCAATTGATTTTGAAAGTTATCAAATTTTTGATTATTATTCAGAATTTGCGCTAAAAGGCGTTTCGGTTATTGATTACTATAATAACATTAAAAATACTGAAATACAAATTCCATTAGGCGGATTTCAAGGAGAAACTAACTTTCCGAACACACAAAAATATATTAACTATGTTAGTTTGAAAAGTTTGGTGGTGTTGAAAGGACAAACATTAAATGCCTATGATATGTTTCAATTTCAACAAAATAATGATAGTAAGATTTATAATGATGATATTTCTTTGGGGACAATTGTAGATGGTGTTAATACTTATGATATGGCATCAATTTATAAATTCAATACTTTAATTGCAAAAAATAAAGTTAAATTAAATATAAATGCAAATTCAGTTTATAATGTAACTTTTAATAGCTCATACAAATTAATAGTTACATTAAATCTATATAAATTGAATAATGGAACTATAACTTCTATCTATGAATTTTATAATAGTGGCGAACTTTCGAGTGGAACTCATGCTTTAAGTGTAAGTTTTGATGAAGTAGCTTTAAATCTTGGAACTGGCGATTTTTCGGTTGGGGATGAATTATTTTTGGCATTTTTGACCGAATCAACTGGTGGAAATATAGTTTTAAATAAAAACATTGTTGGTGGTGGCTTTTTAGACATTACAGTATTAACAGATAAATTAGTAGTTGATAGTTCAACCGAAAAAATCAAATACAAACGAATTGACAATATATTGAATAGTTTGTTCAATGGTAATATCTCAATTCCATACAGCGAGCCGATTTTTTCATTTGGTTTGACAAGTGCAAATCAGATTATGAAGCTAAATGACTTTGCGAACATCAAACCGAGAGAATTTTTATCAGATATTTGCACGGCTGGAGGGTTAATACTTAACTTTAAAATTGATGGCAGCGTTGAAATTGCAAGTATAAATAGCTACTTCAACAACCTATTTGAAGTTGATGAAGATAATTTTCCGATAAACAGTATCAGGATAAATGAGTATCAAGATTTAAGTATTAACTATCATACAGATTTGAATTTTACGAGCGTATCAGTTGGTCAAGAAACAAACGAATACGATATGTTCACATATTTAATTGATTGGAATAAAGTATTGACATTCGTACAATCAGGACGTAATGGCATGGAAAATTTAGATTTGACATTGCAAAAATTAAGGGCTGATTTTTCAGGGATGTTAGACTATTTTTATAAGCGGTCAAAACAGATAACTAAGACATCGAAAGATAATTTTATTTTTGATTCAACTTTCACAGCGCAAGAGGGTACTGTTTACGATTGGTTCACACCTCGAGATATTTTATATAATTGGGAAAAGTTTTTGGCTTTTTGTTTTCAAAATTTCGGTAAAAATACGCTAACTATTAGCTCAAACGGGGGAAGTCCCGATAATTTAGTGGTTAATACAGTGTCGCAAATGGATGATTTTATCATAAATGGCGGTTATAGATTATTGCCAATTGAGTATAATTTCACTTGTTTGTTGGAATTAACCGACTTTTCAGAGAACATATTAACGATTAATTACAACAACGAAGATGTACATCTTTTCATAATTGAAGCCGAAACGACCGACAATTTAAGTGAGCAAAAAATCAAAGGTTTGAAAATTCAATTTTAATTTTGTATATTTGCAGAAATTTAAGAAAATATGATTTACCCATCAAAATACAACGGAATTAACTTTTCAAATGACTTTAATAGGTCATCTGGAAAGTATAATTATGATTTGCAAAGGCGAAAAGGTATTTTACTTAAACAAAACTTCAAGTATCTTTCATTTGAAGTTGATTATGTTGAGGGCGATGATGATTCATATTTAAAAATTCATGGTCAAAATGGAATTACTACCATTCAAAATACAGGCATTACGAATATAGGAACAAAAGCGCAATTCTATTTTGAAATATTGCAATCGAATTTAACGGAAAACGATTTTGTTTATTTTTCATTTACATACCATAATCAAACAATTTTCTCTGATTTTTACGATGTAAAAGCTGCAAATAGTGATTATTGCTACATTACTTCAAGCAATGCGGACAACCGACACGGATACTTAACAAATCAGGCATTTGGTTTTTTTGCAATATCAAAGTTAAAATCAGACATTTTTTTAAATAAAAAAGTTGAGTATAATTACAGCTATTCGAGAAAAAAAATCCTTAGTTCAGAAAATCAAATCGGAAAAAGATATACTTTTTTAGATTTAACAATGTATCAGGCTAATTTGTTGAAATGGCTTTGCAATTGTGAAAGTGTTTCAATTGATGGTGTGCAAATGCAGCTAATTAGCGAGTTTACCGAAATTGAAGCGGACAACAACAGTGAAATTCTTTGCTTGCAAGCTGATTTTGTAGAAGTTAATCAATCTTTCTTTGCAACGGCAAGCACGGAAAGACCTAAAAATATATTTGTAAACGAATTTTTTAATTAAAACATGACACTAACTTCACAAACAAAGATAGGACTTACTTTCGGTCAAATAATTACAATAGTAATTGTTGTATTCTCTTTTGCAATGAGTTATGCTAATTTAACTATCAGAATAAATGATATTGAAACAAAAACAATTGAGCTGGAAAAAGGTAGGCAAATTAACGCTACAAATATAGAAACAGTTAGAAGCGAAAATAGATTTGACCATAGTGAGATGATAAAAAAAATGGATTTAATACTTTTAAAAATTAGTGAGAAATGAAAAACATTAAAACAAACACAATGGGTATTATACTAATTTTGGCAGGTGTCTATGTATTTTTATCAACAAAAGACTACACGCAGGCAGGACTTGCCGTTGCAGCAGGTATTGGACTTTTAAACGCTAAAGACAACAATGTAACTGGAGGTACAATTTCACAATGAGTACATTAAAAACAATCATAAGGGGCGAAAGTCTATCGCTTGGGTTTATCTTTCCAAACGGCTATAACCTTGCAAGAATTGAGGATATAAAAGTATATGTAGGGTCGAAACTTTGCGATGTTACACGAAATGAAACGATTGTTACTTGTCGTATAAAAAGCGATGATACAAAAAATTTCGGAACGATTAACAAAGTTACATTTTGGCTTGATGATAGTTCGCTTGGTGTTCAAAAATTGTATGTAGGCGATATTTGTGTTGATGGTACGAATGCTATTGCAAGCAATCAGAGCGTAAATTTAGGCTTTGATATTGTCGTAAATTTGACAATTTCGGAAACTGATATTTCTGTGGATAGTGTTTTGTATGATGTAATGAAAGGAGACAAAGGAGATGCTGGCGAAGTGGAAGAAGCACCTATTGACGACTTGCAATATGCACGTAAAAATGGCGGTTGGGAAGTTGTGAGCGGTGGCGGTGGCGGTTCTGCTCATATCATTTATGCAAACGAGGAAACAACTGCATTAACTCAAAAACCTAAGTTAAGATTTAAGGGCGTTACTGCAAGCGAAAACGCAACAGAAACTATTATTGAGGGGCTGAAAGGAGATAAGGGTGACACTGGCGCAACTGGTGCGCAAGGTATTCAAGGAATACAAGGACTAAAAGGCGATAAGGGCGACACTGGAGCGCAAGGAATACAAGGCGAAAGAGGACTTCAAGGCGAACAAGGAATACAAGGAATACAAGGTATTCAAGGGGAACGCGGTTTGCAAGGAGAGCAAGGTTTGCAAGGTATTCAAGGAATTAAAGGCGACACTGGAGCAACTGGGGCACAAGGTATTCAGGGGGTTGCAGGTCAAAATGGAACTAATGGAATAGACGGTAAAACAGCTTATCAATCAGCAATTGATGGTGGATATGTAGGAAGTGAAGCACAATTTAATAACGATTTGAAAGAAGTACCACTTAAACAAACAGTTTTCACTGGTATTTGTCAGCAACAATACTTAACTGAAAATGATGTTGAGATTGACACCACAAATTTATTGTTTAAAATAAATACAGTAAAGGGTGGCACTGCTATTTCTGCAAGTAATCCGATATGCTTTTATACGGATGGAAATGGAGTAGCAACTAAGCACGAAAAGACAACAGCTCAATCGGTTGCATTTACTGATACAACTGGGGTGTGGTATTTCTATTTCAATGACACTGGTACTTTAATTGCAACACAAACAGCATGGACGAATTTCGATACTATTGCGCCACTTTTCCGTATGTATTGGAACGCAACACTTAGTGGAGCTGCAAAGTGCGTAATACAATCAGTAGAATATCATAAAAATGATATTAGTTGGGCAGACCACGCATGGAAACATAATGAGGGCACAAAATGGATAAGTGGTTTTGATATTACGGCAAATACTACCACTGGTACACCAAATGCAAACGGTGCGAATACTTGTATTGCCTTATCAACTGGAAAATGCGTTGATGATAACCTATTTTACACGGTTACAAATAACGCAAATCCTACTCTTAAATTTCAACAAGATTTAGGTTCGGCAGCTTCAATTACGGCAGGCGGTCAGTTTATTTGTTCTTACAACGATGCTGGTGGGCTATTGAATAAAATTGCAGCGACACGTTTTCCGTTTGTTTTTAACGGAACAAATAATAAACCTCAATATATCACATCGGCAGGGGTTAGAACGGATGTAACTGCTAACTATTATTTTGTTTATTATGTCTATTCATTGCAAGACCCACAAATCGGCGAGGCGATTAAAATTAGAAGTGCTGGTAGTGAATTTGCAAATGCAACACTTGCAGCAGCTCACAGTTGGGAAACTTTGCAAGCTCAATCACCTACTTTGAGGGATAACGAAATACGTGTATTGTATAAATTAACTTATGAGTATAAAACTTCATACGATGCAGCAATTAAATACTCGGCACTTCGCAGCGTTGACGATTTAAGGAAACAAAAGTTAAGTACGAGTTCTTTGGTAGGCACTACTTTAGCAGCTACAAGCGTTACAGAAACTAATTTCGGGAATGCTCAAAGTGCGTTTGATGCATTGATTTTTCCTATGGTAACTTATCCAAATTTACCTGCAAATAGTTCAACTGTATCTATTGCACCAAATAGTGGAGCTATATTTTCAACTGCTTTTGATAATACAAGTAGTAATGTAACTATCACACCAACTGCACCAACTGTTATAACTAAAATGAATGAAACTGTTTTAGTATTAACTATTGGTAGTTCTTTACCGACAAATTTATTAATTGCAAATGGTGCAATTACTTTTCAGTGGATGGGAAAAACGCAACCAACGTGGACAATTGGTAAAAAATATAGCTTTGTATTTTTTTGGGAAAGTACAACAATTTGTCAAGTATTTTATGAAATAAAACAATAGTATTATGAATTACGGAAAAATAGAGAACGGAAACGTTAGAATATATCAAATAATTGTTTTTGAAAACGGTGGATTTAATGGAAGTCCATCACACGAACAATGGCTCGAACACGGCTATTTACCAATTATTGACAATCGACCGCCAGAAAAAGAGGGCTTTTATCAAGAAAGCAGCTTTGCAATCGTTGATAATCAGATAGTTTACACATATAATTACGTTCAAAATCCGACTAATTATGACAATGTTTAGAAAAATGATGGGGTCGGTTGGCATTCCACAAGATTTTATTGCAGCGTATAATTTTAACGGAAATACAAACGACCGTTCAGCAAATGCGCTTAATGGTAGTTTATCAGGTGGAGCAACAATTACAAAT
Organism: uncultured Parabacteroides sp.; assembly: GCA_964534355.1. Classification (GTDB taxonomy): domain Bacteria; phylum Bacteroidota; class Bacteroidia; order Bacteroidales; family UBA7332; genus CAXXIC01. Next base: position 1,298 of record CAZHNZ010000067.1, on the reverse strand, counting down.
GATAGATTGAATGTAGCTTCAGTTGGTAGTTATATGAACGTTGGAGATTCAGATTTACTTTCATTTGGAAGTGGGGCATTTTCGTTTTCGTTTAAGTTTTTAATTAATACTTTAACGGCGAACAATTTGTTTATTTGTAAAAGAGATGATGTAAGCAATATTAATAATGCAAGGACAGAGTATTATTGTTCATTGGCAAATAATAAATTTAGATTATTGATTAGTGACAGTTCTCAATCAATAGGCTCATCTTTGTTAATAGAATCAATACAAACATTATCGGCAAATACAGAATACAAAGTTCAGGTTACATTTGGTGGCGGTGTTGGTAATAATTTTAAAATATATATAAATGGTTCGTTAATATCACATACATATACCCTTACAGGTAATTATGCTCAAATGAGAAATACAACAGCAAGATTAATTATTGGAAATATAGGGTGGGATTCAGGAAGTCCATTATATGGTTATATAGACAACTTATATATTTACAACAGAGAATTAACAGCAGCAGAATGTACTTTATTAGCAAACGAATAATATGAAAACAAAAAGCAAATCAGTAAACATTAAGGATTTAATACCCGAAATTACAAGTAAATTTGATGTAATTGAAAAGGCGATTAAAAGCGTTGAGGGTGAAAAGTACGATCCGACCATTACAAGTGGAAAGGACGGCAAACATATGAAAGGAAGTAAGCACTACATCGGGGCAGCAATTGACATTAGAACACGTGATATGAAGTATGTAAACAAAACTACCGCTGCAATAAAAAATGCGTTAGGTAGCGATTATGACGTGATTTTTGAGATTGACCATATACACTTAGAATTTGACCCGAAATGAAACAAGATATGACCGAAAATTAAAAAAAAAGCCTACTAAATAAATAGTAGGCTTTGATAAAATAAAAAAAAATAAAATTATAATCTTTCAATTCTTTCTTTTAAGCATTGCAAATAAGTATTCATTGCTGTTGCTTGTACTTGCAAAAGTGCTTTTTGAACATCTTCTACTTTACTTAAATTATCAGACATTAGAAAATTATCTAATTTATCTAATTTTTCTTCTAATTGATTTTTTTCATCAATTAATCTTGTTTTGAAATCATTCATAAATTGTGCCTGTCGGACTTATTAAGTGTGTGGTATAATTTTGAACTGCAAAGTAACAAATAATTATTCAATATACAAAATGAAAACAATACTAAAAATTTACGCAATACCGATTATTTTTACATTATTTGTAATCGGTGGTTTAATCAATCAGTGCAACAAGCCAAAAAAGCCAACAG
>CAZHNZ010000066.1:0-22218 GCA_964534355.1 uncultured Parabacteroides sp. | reverse complement strand
ACTGGTTATTTATATTTGCGAAAAATTGATGGTTTTATATTTGCTAATTACAATTATCAATAATTGGGGATGAATACCGATAAATTTCAAAACAAATACCGCATTCCGTCGGCACGGGCGGTCTGGCACAATTACAATGGGGGAGAATATTTCGTCACTATTTGTACAGCACAACGGGAACATTATTTTGGCAAAATACAAAATGGGGAAATGGTTTATACCGCATTGGGGCATTATGCTATTGAAAATCTGGAACGGATTAATGCACATTATCCTTATTGCCAAATCCCGTTGTTTGTGGTGATGCCAAATCATATTCATGCGATTGTGGTGATTGATGATGTACACAATAACGGGAATATTCCAGACGATGTACACAATAAATCAGACGATGTACACAATAAGTCAGACGATGTACACATCGTCTCTACGGTGGGACAACAACGGTTGAAAAATGCGGTGGTGGATGAAAAAATGCAATCTATTTCGCACCAGCGTGGTCGGTTATCCACGGCTATGGGTGGGGTTAAACGTGCAATAACCCGTTTTGCGAACGAGAATAAAATTATTTTTGGCTGGCAAACCCGTTTTCATGATCACATTGTTCGCAACCAAAACGAAATGAATACAATCGCAGATTATATAACCCATAATCCTCTCAGATGGGAGACGGATAAATTTTACACCGAATGATTTTCACCCCGTAACAATGGGACAACGACGTCTCAAAAATGGGCGACAGATAAATTTCACACCCGAATAGTAATAACCTCGTCGAGGCAGGTGCTGTATCGGGGCGATAGTTTCTCCTGATTCATCCGCCAAACCCGGCCGGGGGCCTGTGCAGCAAGCCGTATCTTCTGATTGCCAAAGGCTGCATTTACGCGGTCTATTGTTTTCATCAGCGGGATGTGTCGCGGATTAATTCCTTCGAAAACAGACAATTGCATATATTCTGCCGACGACAAATCCATCAGTATTACGCCTGCTTTTTTGTAGGCATACCCTTCGCGGTAGATTTGCCGGAGTCCGGTTTGGGCATATTTTACAATATCGGTGGTCGAAAAGGTGGAGAATGGCAGCTTAACCACCACGCTCTGGCCGTATTGCGGCATATCGTCGCGGTGCCCGTTGGTGTGAATAAAGACCATTAGGCTTTGGCAGCAGGAGTTTTGCCGGCGTAGTTTTTCGGCACAGGAAACGGCAAAACTGGTTACCCGCTCGCTTATCAGTTTGTAGTCGGTGTAGTTTCCGTCGAATGTGCGGGTGGTGGCAATGCTCTTTTTGGGCTGCACCTCTTCGAGTTGGAGCACAGAGATGCCGAGAAGCTCTTTTTTGAGGCGCAGTCCGACTATGCTCATCTGTTTTTTAACCCAACTATCGTCGAGGTGCACAAACTGAAAGGCGGTGTACACACCCTTTTCCTGCAAACGCCGTGCGTTCCTGCGGCCAATGCCCCACACATCTTCTATTTTGAGCCATTTGAGGGCCTTCACCCGCTTTTCGTCGTTGTCTATCAGATATACACCACCGGTTCGTTCGGGGTATTTCTTGGCAATCCGGTTGGCCACTTTGGCCAGGGCCTTGGTAGGAGCAAAGCCTACCGAAACGGGTATGCCGGTCCACTGCGCCACCTGTTTTTTCATTTTCCGCCCCATCTCTTCGGCGTCGAACAGGTCGAAACCCTTAAATTCGAGAAACGCCTCGTCGATGCTGTATATCTCCATATCGGGCGAATAGGTGCTTAAAATCTCCATGACACGGCTGCTCATGTCGCCATAGAGCGCGAAGTTGGAGGAGAATACGTGCACGTGATGTTTGTCAAACAGCGGCTGCGACTGAAAGGCGGGCGCCCCCATCTGAATGCCCAACGCCTTGGCCTCGTTGCTCCGCGCAATGACGCAACCATCGTTGTTGGAGAGAATAACGACGGGTTTGCCATTGAGGTCGGGGCGAAACACCCTTTCGCACGAGGCGTAGAAGTTGTTGCAATCGATCAGTGCAAACATCAGACAGCTTTTATGATATGGGTAACAACGCCCCAAATGCGGAGGTCGTTATCTTTGTTCAGTACAATGGGTTTGTATTTTTCGTTGGCGGGCATCAGCCACACCTCATCCTTTTCGATCCGGATTCTTTTGAGCGTAAATTCGCCATCGACGTAGCAGACGGCAATTTTCCCGTCCACAGGCTCTATGCTTTTGTCGATAATGAGCAGGTCGCCATCGTCTATGCCGGCATCCTGCATGGATAATCCCTTTACCCGGCCGTAAAATGTGGCCGAAGGATGCTTAATCAGGTGTCTGTTGAGATCGATCCCCAGGTCGATAAAATCCATGGCCGGCGACGGAAAACCAGCACTGATGCCCGGCAGCAGTGGCAGCTCGAGCTCCGAATCTGTTTGCGCGGAGTAGATATCGAGGTGGTCGGACGAATGTAGTTTCAATGCGGTCATTGTTAGTAAAAATAATGGGATAAAGATACATCAAAAAAATGAATCTTTATCCCATTAATCAGGGTTAATTCTTGTAGAAAATAGAAGATACAAAATAGCAGGATACTAGAAATACTGTCTTATTTTTTCAATTTACCTTGCAGGCTAATCCAGCTTCCCCCATTATGTACAGAGGTATAACCACTTGATTTCAGCATATTTTTGGCAGCAGCACTTCGCATGCCCGATGCGCAACAGGTAATAATGGTTCTCTCTTTGTTTTTGAGCTTACTGAGGTTGTTGCGAAGCGAATCTACCGGAATATTGACAGAGCCCTTGATGTGTCCGCCCGAATATTCGCCCGGTGTACGCACATCGAGTATTATTGCACCTTGTTTTACCAGCTCGGCATAGTCTGCTTTGGGGCCAAAACCCAGAAATTGTTTGATTGTGTTGAACATAACTTTATTTTTAATTTATAATTTATACCGGTCTTTGCCTGATTATCGTTTATTTCAAATATCTTTATTCAATTATCATACATGCATAAACATACATTTATATGTTTTGTTCAAAAAAAAGCCTTTGTTCAAGACAAAGACAGTTTTTTATTTGCGTTCCGGAAATTGACTATTGCTTTTGGTTCGATTGACGATACTCTTTGAAAAAGCTTCTGAACTTCATTTGCAAAACGCCAAATACCGCTTCACCAAATATTCCACCGTTCATTTTGGAAGTCCCTAACTCTCTGTTTATAAATATAATAGGCACTTCAATTAATTTGAATCCGTGTTTGAATGCGGTGAATTTCATCTCAATCTGGAAGGCATATCCCTTGAAGTGGATTTTATCCAGATTAATATCTTCGAGCACATATCTTCTGAAGCATTTGAAACCGGCCGTAGTATCGGCAACTTTCATGCCGGTGATAATTCTCACATATTTTGAGGCAAAATAAGACATCAATACTCTACCCATGGGCCAGTTTACAACATTAACTCCGGTAATGTATCTCGAACCGATAGCCACATCTCCACCCTGATTGGCACAAGCATTGTAGAGTCGCTCCAAATCGTTTGGATTGTGCGAGAAATCGGCATCCATTTCGAAAATAAAGTCGTATTTTTTTTCCAGAGCCCACTTAAATCCGCAGATGTAAGCAGTACCAAGTCCAAGTTTACCCGATCTTTCGATCAGGTGCAGGCGATCGGGGAATTCTGTTTGTAATTTCTTGACAATCTGTGCTGTGCCATCCGGCGAGCCATCATCAATAATCAGAATGTCGAAAGATTTCTTCAAATCAAAGACCGTGCGAATAATGTTTTCGGCATTCTCGCACTCGTTATAGGTAGGAATAATTACAATGCTATCGTTCATATCAGTTCTAAAAAATCGCTCAAAAATAACCATTTTAATTCATTTGCTGAACATTTTTGGAGAATAATCTTTCGAAATAAACTATTTTTGCATCTCTTATCCACAAATAACAGATAAAATTGGAATTAGTAGAATTATACAAGCAGTTTGATAGTCATCCGGGGTTAAAATCGCTGGCACTATTGGTCGAAGAGAGAGAGACGAAACTGATTCGTTTGGAGGGCGTTCGGGGTTCTATGTCGGGTTTTTTGTTTGCGCATTTACTTCATCAGACCAATCAACATATAGTAGTGGTGATGAACGATGCCGAGGAGGCCGGCTATCTGTACCACGATGTGACTCAAATATGCGGCGATTCTGCGGTTCTCTATTTTCCGTCTTCGTATAAACGCGCGATCAAATACGGACAACTCGATGCGGCCAACGCCATTTTGCGCACCGAGGCACTCAACCGGATGAAGCATCCGGGAGGCTCATCGCTGTTGATTACCTATCCGGATGCATTGGCCGAGAAGGTGGTTTCGGATAAAGTGCTGTCTCTCAAAACACTTCGACTGGCACAGGGAGAGCAGGTGGATTCGCTCTTTGTATCGGAAATGTTGTATGAATATGGTTTTGAGCGTGTGGATTATGTGTACGAACCGGGGCAATATGCCATTCGCGGGTCGATACTCGATGTTTTTTCCTATTCGTTTGAATATCCGTACCGGATAGATTTTTTTGGAGATGAGGTAGAGAGTATTCGCTCGTTTGATGTGGAAACGCAATTGTCGAAAGAGAAATTCAAAGAGATATACATTATACCCAATCTGGAGAATGAGGAGGTAGAGGGTGTCTCTTTCTTCAACTTTATTCCCCCAACCACCGTGCTGGCTGTGAGCGATTTGACCTGGATTCAGGGACGGATAGAGGGAATTGTATCGGAAGGGATATCGACGCAGGCGGTGCAGTCGGAGGAGTATGATAAACAATTGACCCAAAAACTGGTCGATCCTAAGCAATTTGCCCGTGATATGCTGGCACTGAGGCGAATAGATATGGGTGGAAACATGATGGCAACTACGGCATCTGTGGTGCGGTTTAACAGCACAATACAACCAATATTTCACAAAAACTTCGATTTGGTAGCCCGGTCGTGTCACGAATTGCTGGCCGATGGCTACCATTTGCATATATTGAGTGATAGCCCCAAACAGACCCAACGTCTGCAATCGATATTCGACGACAGAGGCGATAAAATAGCATTCACCCCGGTATTAAAGACTGTGCATGAGGGATTTATAGATCACGATCTCAAAATAGCCTGTTACACAGATCATCAGATATTCGATCGTTTTCACAAATACAATCTGAAATCGGAACAGGCGCGTTCGGGCAAAATAGCCCTTTCGCTCAAAGAGCTCAATCAGTTTGAAACGGGCGATTATGTGGTGCATATCGATCATGGTGTGGGCAAATTTGGTGGATTGATACGCACACCCATCAACGGAAAAATGCAGGAGGTAATCAAGGTCACTTTTCTGAACGATGACATTCTCTTTGTGAGCATTCACTCGCTGCACAAGCTATCGAAATACAGGGGCAAAGAGGGTGAGCCACCCCGCATGAATAAACTGGGGACAGGTGCCTGGGAGAAGATGAAAGACCGCACCAAAACCAAGTTGAAGGACATTGCCCGCGATTTGATTAAATTATATGCCGAAAGACGGGACGAAAAGGGTTTTCGATATTCGCCCGATTCCTATTTGCAACAGGAGCTGGAGGCCTCGTTTATATACGAAGACACACCCGATCAGCTGAAATCGACGGCCGATGTGAAACGCGATATGGAGAGCGAAAAGCCCATGGATAGGCTGATTTGCGGAGATGTTGGTTTTGGCAAAACAGAGATTGCCATGCGTGCCGCCTTCAAGGCAGTGGCCGACAACAAGCAGGTAGCCGTGTTGGTGCCTACCACTGTGCTGGCTCTGCAACATGCCAAATCGTTTGGCGAAAGACTGAAAGATTTTCCCTGCCGTATAGATTACATCAGCCGGGCACGCAAAGCATCGGATGTAAAAATGATGCTAAATGATCTGAAAGAGGGAAAAATAGATATTCTGATAGGGACACATCGGATTATAAGCAAAGATGTGCAGTTTAAAGATCTGGGATTGTTGATTATAGACGAAGAGCAAAAATTCGGAGTATCAGTCAAAGAGAAATTGAGACAAATTCGGGTCAATGTAGATACATTGACCATGACAGCCACCCCGATACCCCGGACCTTGCAATTCTCGCTTTTGGGTGCGCGGGATTTGTCGGTTATTCAAACGCCACCGCCCAACAGATACCCCATTCAGACAGAAGTGCATGTTTTCAGCGAAGATATTTTGCGTGAGGCCATACAGTTTGAGATGAGCCGTAACGGACAGATTTTTGTGATTAACAACCGGATACAGAATATATACGAGCTCGAAGAGTTGATTAAGCGGGCTGTACCCGATGCCCGGGTGGTAGTGGGGCATGGACAGATGGATCCGGAGAAACTCGAAAAACTGATTATTGATTTTACCAATTATGAATACGATGTACTGATTGCCACTACAATTATTGAATCGGGTATCGACATACCCAACGCAAACACCATTATCGTAAATAATGCACAAAACTTTGGATTGAGCGACCTGCATCAGTTGCGGGGCAGGGTAGGGCGAAGCAATAAAAAAGCCTTCTGTTACCTTTTTGCGCCACCGCTATATATGCTCTCGTCGGAGTCGCGCCGCAGACTACAGGCCATTGAGACTTTTGCCGATTTGGGTAGCGGGATACACATTGCCATGCAGGATCTGGATATCCGGGGTGCCGGCAATTTGCTGGGTGCCGAACAGAGCGGTTTTATTGCCGATTTGGGTTACGAAACCTATCAGAAGATTTTGCAGGAGGCCGTTACGGAGCTGAAGAATGATGAATTTTGTGAACTGTATGCCGAGGTGGAACAAGAGAAAAGACCTGAGGCGGAGCGCGAATATGTATCGGACAGTATTATCGAATCGGATATGGAGCTGCTTTTTTCCAGCGATTATATCCCCAGCGACTCAGAGCGGATGCTACTTTACCGCGAACTGGATAATATGAACGAAGAGAGTGAAATCAGTGCATTCGAATCCCGGTTAGAGGATCGTTTTGGTCGGATTCCATACCAGGGTAAAGAGCTTATTCGCATTGTTCGGCTAAGACGTTTAGCTAAAAGATTGGGAATGGTGAAGCTGGTGCTGAAAAATGAAAAAATGCTTGTCTATTTTGTAGAAAACAACGATTCTCCTTATTATCAATCCGATGTCTTTGGACGGGTTTTGGCTTTTATGACTCAAAACCACAAAATCTGCCAGCTTCGAGATAAAAACGGAAAACGATCTATGGTCTTGTCACACATTAAAAGTGTTGAAACAGCGGTTCATTATTTAGAAACAATTCATAATGCTTAATTAGTAATACTTGTTGTACACTTTTCGGAAAACATCAGATTGTTTAATCTCTTTGAGCCAGATGTTCAGACTATCCAGTAATTGAGGAGATTTTTGACGTACCATCCAGGCTTGAAGTTGAGTGAAACTAATGTCTGTTTTCGTATCGATATTGGGGTATTGCTTTTGGCATTTACGGGCAATCACAGCATCGCAGGCAGCATAGTCTATGGCACCGCGAGCGACAAGAGCAACCAACTGCTCGTCACCATATTTAGCCTCTTCATGAATATAAATGGTGTCGCCTATCTCACTCGACAAATTGCGTATACGCAAAATTGCCGGCGAATTTTTAGTCACATAAATAGCCTTTTTGCCGAGGCTAATCTGATTTCTTATTAGTTCGTGATCTGTACCATACCCGTTTGTTCGTTGCACCAGTACCTGCTTGTTGAGCAATACAGTATGGGTAAATGCAAATTTCTTGCGCATCTCGATAGTAACCGGTATAGGGCGGGCAACAATGTCGTATTTACCCTCCTGCAATCCCGCCATGCTCTCTTCCAGGCTCATCACGGGATAGGTTTCTACACGAATACCGAATCTTTTTTCGAGAAGTTTCGACAGTTCATATTGAAAGCCGGATAAAGTATCACCCGAAACAAAAAAACCGACGGAATTATATTCCGTAGCTATACGGATCACCCCTGTCTCTTTGATTTCACTGAAATCTCTTTGCCTGAAATTGAGGTACAAAAAGCGGGCAATAAACATAGTGAGCACTACACAAAAAAGCAGGATAATGTAGAGTTTAATCTTCTTATTGTACGTCATAATCAGGACATTTTAATGGCCGAATGCAAAGTGCGGCCCAATTTGGTGACGCAAAATTAATCAATTTGTAGTAAAGACAGCCCGTAATCCGAGTTGTAAGGAAAATTCTAAGTTGCGAGCTTTTCTGATATTCACAATAGAGCTATGATTATCAATGTAATAGCTCAGGGGCGTTTCGGCATAAATGTGAAAGTTTCGAATCAATTTCATATTCACACCCGGACTGAAAGTGGCAGACCATTGAAGTTTGTCCTCCAAATCGCGTTCCAATCGGCTATACACCTCTTCGCCGTTGTACAAAACAGCTTCGCGCCACCGGCCGGCAATGTTCTTTTCCACACGTCCACCCGCCTTGCAGTACACCGTGATTTGTTTCATTCGCACAATATCATATCCCAATCTCACGGGTATTCCCAGATAATGAAGCTCCTGAATTTGTTTCCCGTTATACGGTGAGCTGTTGAGATCCTGCTCGCTTCGCAAATACGAGTAGTACAAACCCGTTTCGATAGTCAGCTTTCGCCATATTCTTTTTTCTACCATCAAGCCAAAAGAGAGTGGAACCGAAAAGCGGGTACTTGCGCTATTATCTTCATCGGTCAGCGTCGCCGAATTGAGCATCTTGGTTATCTCTCCGGTATTGGCAGATGCTGTGCGCAATATTCTGGTTGGGCTTTGCATCTGGTCGTTACTTTCTCCCGACAATCCGGCCATCAAACGAATGGCAGAACTCTCATTTTGTGCTCTTTTGTTTTCGGTATTGTTGCTGCGGGCAGAGGATATCCCTTCCTGAATAAATGCCTCAATCTCTTTCTCTGCGTTCGTCATTGTAATCGGCTTATCGTTTTCTGCAACAGCTTGTTGTGGCTCTGTGTCAGACACTTCTGATATCGAAGCCGTAGTATCGGCAGAGAATACCTCTTGTACCCGGAGTGATTTCCGGGTTATCACATGGGCTATGGCCGACTTTGATTTGGCAGTGGTTTTGACTGAAATATCTGATTTTGCAGAAACAGACTTTTTGGCTTGCAATGGCGCTACATTCGTTGTTTGTGCAACAACTATTTGCCGTTTATGCGTTTCAACAAGATCATTTGTCAGAAAATCAACCGCAATCAAAACCAAAGCTACCGCGGCAACACTTGCCCCAATCCACCACAACGCACGCCTTCGCCCCTTCTGAGCCGGAAGTTGAGCTTCGATAGCCTCCCAGCAAAGAGGAGGCACATCCGTTTCGTGGTCGTGCAGTTTCTCTTTTATCTGATTCTCAAAATTAGCTCTATTCATGAATTGATGTATCGTTGGTTAGTTTCTTTTGTAAAATCTGTTTGGCGCGCGTAAATTGTGAACGCGAAGTACTTTCTGTAATTCCCAATGCATCTGCAATCTCTTTGTGCGAATAACCCTCGATAGCAAACATGTTGAAAACTGTGCGAAACCCCATCGGCAGTTCGTTTATTACTTTCAAAATATCATTGGCCGAAAGCTCATCAATCACGGAATGATCGTGGTGTAATAGGTCGGCTTGTGTAAGCCCGATATCTGCTGCATTGTGCAGAATATCGTTTTTTCGTAACTGCTCCAATGCTGTGTTTACGAAGATTCTCCTTACCCATCCGTCGAAGGAGCCATTGAACTGAAAACTGCCCAAATTGGCAAAGAGCCGGATAAATCCCTCCTGCAAAACATCCTGAGCTGATTCGTAATCACCCATGTAGCGTAGGCATACAGACATCATTTTGCGCGAAAAAGTATCGTAAAGCTCATATTGTGCTTTGCGATTCCCTTTAATACACGATTCTATGACTCTTTTTTCATCTACCATACGCTGTTGTTTCGAAGATGCAAATATATATCAAATAGCTGCATGCCTAATAGTTTTTAGGGTAATATTCCTCCTAATTGTTAAATAAATAAAATAACACAAATAAAACATGCTGTTTATGCATGTTGTAAAACATAAATACATTATCTTTGCACTGTGTTTTTCATGGTATTAGATTTAAAGGTTAATTAAGGTTGAGGTTGTCGGGAGACAACCTTTTCTGTTTTATACAGGAGCTGTTAGGTTATAAGTTTTAAGTTATAGGTTTTAAGTTATAAGTTATAAGTTATAAGTTTCGCGGCCTCCCTGTTTACTTGTTTACCCATTTACTAGTCTACTCGTTTACCCATCTACTCGTTTACTCATTTACCCGTTTACTTGTCTACTCGTTTACCCGTCTACTTGTCTACTCGTTTACCCGTCTACTTGTAACTCGTAACCCGTAACTAAAAAAAATCGTTTTACACTGATATTTAAATAGTTCTTGTTTACCTTTGTATTTGTTTACCCGTAATGGACAGCCCAAAGGGCTATACCTACCCGTAACCCGTAACCCGTAACTAAAATAGTATGTGCAAATCCAAAATTATTTCCCTGTATCTTCTTCTGTCGGGATTCGGATTAGAGTCCGGACAATCAACTCTTTCTTCGCAAATTACGATTTCGCCCAAAGAGATATTGCGTTCTGCAGCTGTTTCGGTTACCTCCCCGCTTATTTGTGATACAGTAAATGTAAAAGGAGAGAAGTACGATTATACATCAATGCTGAAAATATCGGTGAATTTGCCTGAAAAACAGGATCAGATGACCATTGAAAAATGTGATTCCACCGGTTTTTTTCGTGCATCCAGGCCTTATACCGGTCGTGAGCTGATTTGGTGGAAATTCTATTTACACTCCGGTAGGTACTCCACTCCCGAACTCGAAATAAAATCTCCCAATCCATTTGAGCTCTACATAAATGGAGTAAAATGTCGCGAAAAATCGTCGAGGGAGAATAGCCTGAAGCGCGCCGGCAAAATCACCTATTCACTCAAAGCAGATCCGGGTCGGTATGAAGTGACACTGAAAATGCTCGCCTATGGCCTCGATTCGTGTGCTCCTGCCGTAAAAATAAATATAAATAGTCCGGCCATAGATTCTTCTGCCCAACTATCTGCCACAACCACCGTTGGCAGAGTGTTAACGGTGACCGATTTCCTGGAAGGGAAGCGTCCCAATGGCGTCACTATTTCGCCCAATGGGGAGTATGCATTGGTGGCATTTACAACCACCGGAAAAGATGGCTCCCTGATTAAATCTACCGAACTATTTGAACTCAACCGGGGTGGGAGCGTGGTGGTAGATGCAGACAACAGCAAGAGCCTGAGTTGGATGCCGCTATCCAACAAGTTGTATTACACTACAAAAGGAGTAGCAGGACGCGAATTACGCTTGCTCGATCCAAAAACCAAACAGGAACAGATATTGGTATCCCGTTTGCCGGATGGAAGTTTTTCGTGGAGTCCCAGAGAGAATTTTCTGATTTTCAGCGTGAGCGAAAGTGCGCCCGAAGACAATGGTCTGTTGCGAAGAACCCTTTCGCCCGAAGAGCGTGTGGGGGCTTTCCGAAAACGGGAATCTCTTTATCTCTACAAGCTGAATAGTGGTCTGTTTTTGCCCCTTACTTTTGGGAAAGAAAATGTATATCTGTGCGATGTTTCGCCCGACGAAACAAGAATATTGTTTTTGGTACGCAAAGACAAGGCGACAGAAAGACCTTATTCCGAAACATCTGTTTTTCAACTTAATTTATTGAATTACAAGGTGGATACACTCGTTTTTCGGGATAAATATATTTCAGAAGCATCCTATTCTCCCGATGGAAACAGAATGTTGCTGCTGGGGGCTGCTGATGCTTTCGATGGAAAGGGGCTTCATCTTATTCGCGAAAAGACAGCCAACATCTACGACAATCAGGTCTATTTGATGAATTTGAAAGACAGAAAAGTCGATGCAATTACAAAGGATTTTGATCCGTCAGTTTCTGCGTGTAAATGGAGTAAAACCAATGGATTGATTTACATGAAAGTGGTTGACAGGGATTATGTGCGCATTTATGCTTACAATACGGAGAAAAAGGGGTTCAAACTTATGCCCTTTTCACCTGATGTGATAACCGGATTTGACCTGTCAGATACAGGCTCCCGTATCATCTATTACGGTACCGGAAATTGCCATTCGGGCAGAGTATATACATACGATACAAAAGGTAACAAAGAGATATTGATTGCAGATCCGTCGGCTAGCCGACTAGCTGACGTGGCGTTTGGAGAGGTGTCTGACTGGAACTTTAAACAGAGCGATGGCACCACTATTTATGGCCGTTGCTACTACCCGCCACGGATGGATAAAACGAAAAAGTATCCGGTCATAGTCTATTACTACGGCGGAACAACACCGGTAGATCGTGCCTTTGAGCGCAACTATCCGCTCAATTTGTATGCGGCCATGGGATACATTGTTTATACACTTCAACCGTCGGGAGCAATTGGTTTTGGACAGGATTTCTCCGCCAGACACGTCAATGCGTGGGGATTGCACTCGGCAGACGAAATAATAGAAGGTACAAAACGCTTTTGCCGCGAGCATCCGAATGCTGATTCCACCCGTATTGGTTGCTTGGGCGCATCGTATGGCGGGTTTATGACCATGTATTTGCAAACCCGCACCGATATGTTCAAAGCAGCAGTTTCGCACGCGGGCATCAGCTCGATTGCCAGTTATTGGGGAGAAGGTTTCTGGGGTTATACCTACAGTGCAGCGGCATCGGCTAACAGCTATCCGTGGAATAATCCCACATTATATACAGGACAAAGTCCGCTCTATCAGGCTGATAAAATAAAAACACCGTTGCTTTTGCTACACGGAACCGCCGATACCAATGTGCCGGTAGGGGAGAGCATTCAGATGTATAATGCGCTGAAGATATTGGGTAAACCGGTAGAATTTATCCGCATTGAGGGAGAAAACCACATTGTTTCCGGCTATCAGAAACGTTTGGAATGGCAAAAGACCATTTTGGCCTGGTTTGCCAGACATCTGCAAAACGACAACCGTTGGTGGAATGAACTGTATAAGCCGTCGGTACTTGAATAGCCCATTTTGTTACTCTAACTTACCGATTACCGTAAGCCGGTCGAATACCCGCCGGCCATGCGGTGCATCGGCCAGCTCTTCGGTGAGGTCTTGTCCGGCCCAGTGCTCGTAGTGTTTTCCGTCCCGCCAAAGACGACTGTTGGTAACATCGTAAATATTGCCTTCGTAGGCCACCCAAATCTCTTCCATATCCTGACCGTTGCGCAGGGCCAACTGGAATTTTGTATATGTTGGTAAAGACATAGGACAATTAATAATTCATAATTAATAATTCATAATTAAGCGGGGTCTGCAATAGGTCTCAACTGTAATTGCCTGATATCAGGCAGATAATACAATACTCTAACCCGGTTTATTTATGCACTCAATTCATTTCTATTCAGATTAAATAAGTTATAGAAATATAATTAAATTCTTCTTTTTTGCTATGCTAAATGAATAAAGATATTTATCTTTGTCTGTGAGTTCATGCAGAGAAATGAAAGTAGTCGCTGAATAAACATATCATTGCAGAGCAAAGGTATGTAATTTCTACGATGTTGCAAATTGAGATGACTCGAAAAGTGCAAACAAAGCCTATGTAAAAAATTCAAATAAATTATTTACCGGAATTCATTTGTAGTTGCAGATTGAATTCATCATACAAAAAAGCTTATGAAAGTGGGGTTATCCGTAGTTTTTCTGTTTTTGATTGTGTTATCCTCTTGTACATCGGTCAACAATCTGTATGTAAATGACCCTGTCCCAACCGGTATAGGCTATAATAGGTACTACATTGGCGTTGGAACCGGATTCATGCCCAAAGTTGACTCAATATCTGATAACGGTACTGTGTATCATCAAAACAAATTGAAGCTTGCTCCAAACCTCAGCGCAGGTCTTCAGTATGGTCTGGGCAAACAGACCAATGTGAGATTTGCAGTTAATCTACCCTATGTGATTACCGGGATTGGCTTTCGGGGCGGCATACAGCGTAGTTTTTTCCGGAAAGAGAATCCTTTCAACCTGGCATTCGGTACAGATTTTGGTTATGGTATTTCAAATGATTCTATCTCATCTTCGTCAATCAGAAAGGTGAATTCTGTGAAAAGAGCGATTAATTCCGATTTCTTTCTCCCGTTATCTTACAGTTTTAGTTCCGATGTTCGGATTATACTTACCCCAAGAGCCAGTTTCACTGGTTTTTATGTGAAAGAAAACGTCAATCACAACAAGGTAAAAAGTTACACCCCCTTCATACCTTCCATCACCTTAGGCGTCAAGTCTCATCGAATCTATTTTGAGGCGGGAGCGCATTTGGTAAACCACTGGTTGGTTCCAAATTTTGGCATTACATACGTTTTTAAAGAATCAAAGAATAAATTTAAAGTTGAGGTAGACCGCAGTTTTGTTTCAGATTTTGGCATTGCATACGTTTTAAATAAAGCAAAGAATAAAGTTATTCCAGCCCGGCAAACACCGTACAGGCAAAATCAGAAAGCGATACATCCAGTGCGCCCATCAACAAAACAACATCGCCGGACAGAGCGTTCTCGTTCAGGTAATTGACTATTTCGTTGCGGTTAGGGATGAAAACGGCATTTTTCTGTCGGGCAACAATGGCATAAGACACCACTGCAGGCGTAATAGACATCCGATTTTGTTTGTTGAATGAATAAAGATTTTTATCTTTGTTTTTAATTAATTAAAACAAGTCAAAATTGACACGGAATAAACATATAATTTATGCAATTTCTACGATGTTGCAATTTGCAATGACTCAAAAAATGAAAACAAAGGCTATGTGAGAAATATAAATACATTATTAACCGGAATTCAGTTGTTTTTGCAGTTGAATTCATCAAAAAAAAAAGCTTATGAAAGATGGATTATCCGCAGTTGTTGTGTTTTTGATTTTGTTATCGTCCTGTGCGTCGGTCAACAATCTGTATGTAAATGACCCCGTACCATTGGGGAAAGGCTATATTCGGGGTTACATTGGTGTTGGAACCGGATTGATGCCCAAAGTTGATTCAATAACTGATAATGGTGCTGTGCATTATCAAAACAAGTTGAAGATTGCTCCAAATCTCTGCGCAGGCATTCAGTATGGCCTGGCTAAACAGACCGATATGAGATTTGCAGTGAATCTACCCTATGCGGTTACCGGAATTGGTTTACGGGGCGGCGTACAACATAGCTTTTTCCGGAAAGAGAATCCTTTCAACCTGGCATTAGGCACAGATATTGGTTATGGATTTTCAAAAGATTCTTTATTTGGTGGGTCTACCAAAGAGATGATTTCTGTGAAACATGCGATTAATTCTGATTTTTTTCTTCCCATATCTTACAGTTTTAGTTCTGATGTTCGGATTATACTAACCCCAAGAGCCAGCTTCACCGGTTTTTATTTGAAAGAAAACGCCAATCGCAACAAGTTAAAAAGTTTTACACCCTTCATACCGTCCCTCACATTAGGCATGAATATTCATGGAATCTATTTTGAGGCGGGAGCGCATTTGGTAAACCACTGGTTGATTCCAAATTTTGGCATTGCATACGTTTTTAAAGATGAAAAGAATGATTGAAAAAACGAATAGCTATTCATTGTATGGATGAATAGCTATTCGTTTTTTATTCCAGTCCTGCTAATACTGCACAGGCAAAATCAGAAAGCGTCACATCCCGCGCTCCCATCAGTAAAACGACATCGCCCGGCAGAGCGTTCTCGTTCAGGTAATTGACTATTTCGTTGCGGTTAGGGATGAAAAAGGCATTTTTCTGTCGGGCAACAATGGCATCCGACACCACTGTCGGCGAAATGTCCATATTTACCGTACCTCCGGCGTAATAGACATCCGAAAGCAGAAAAACATCATCGTTGCTCAGTGTATCCGCCACGCGCTCGCTCAACTCCTCGTGCATAAAGCGCAGGGGGCCGAAGCCGTGCGGCTGAAACCACGCAAAAACGCGGCGCCCCACCGGGCGACAAGCCTCAATGGCTGCAGCCACCTCAGCCGGATTGTGTGCAAAATCGTCGACTACGCAAATATCCCGCTTTTTGCCCACCAATTGAGTACGTCGGTATATTCCCTCGAAACTTTGCATCGCTTCGGCGGCCTGCTCAAGGGTTGCACCCACTGCTACACATGCTGCCACAGCCGCAGCGCAGTTTTCCATATTGTGGTGCCCGATGACGGGAACGCAAAAAGGTACTCCATTCAATGCAAACCGAATTTCGAAACCCTCCTGCACAAAGTCGCTGGCCACAAAGCCCACACCATCCTTGGTGCCGAAATCATATTCTGCACCGGCCGACAGTTTTTGAGCTACCGGATGGTCGGCATTCACAATAAACCGACTGCTTGTGTTCTGCTTAAATTTTTCAAACAGCGCAATCAATTCGTCAAACTCCTTGTGGTCGCGGTCAATATTGAGCAACAATCCTATTTCGGGCAGATAATTGACGATAGAGCCATCCGATTCGTCCGACTCGATGACCAACCAATCGCTTTCTCCTACAAACGCATTGCCGGGCAGACCTTTCTTTTGCAAAGCAGTAAGTCCGGCACCCGTCATCAGCGAAGGCGAAAAGCCGCACTTGTCGAGTATATGAAAAATCATGCTTGTGGTGGTCGATTTACCCGAAGTGCCCCCCACAGCTATGGTTCGTTTTGCAGCCGATATGAAGGCCAGTAGCTCAGAACGCTTCATAATCGGTATTCCGCGCTGAAGGGCAGCCTGATACTCCACATTACTCTCTTCTATAGCTGTGGAAACCACCACCACATCCACATCGGCTGTAATGCCCGATGCATCCTGAAAATGGCAGGTTATGCCCATTTGCTCGAATTGCTCCTGAATAAGCATTTTATTATTTTGATTAAACAGGCGGTCTGATCCTGAAACTTTTTTTCCGGTTCCCACCAAATACTGAGCAATGGCACTCATGCCGGTACCGGCAATTCCCACAAAAAAATAGTGATTATGTGAAGCTGTCATATCTAAATATAATAATGTAGAGTTGATTTACTTTTTCTTGAATTTCCACTCCTTTTTGCAATCGAAGCAGATATAGTTGGTTTTGAATATCGGAAAAAAGAGCCCCAAAATCATATATACAAACCAGGTTAACGAATTGGCATCTCTCTTTTTACCTATATTGTCCGATTGGCAATAGGGGCAATGCTTCAGGTCCATTCCGGCCTTCAACGACAACTCTTCTACCGGTGTATCCTCCTGCAGCGCATCAGATTTGATGTAACCGCCTTCTGTCAATAGCTTTACAGCCCGTTCGGCATTGGTATTCAACACCTGTAGAATTACGCCGCCCACTGCGTTTGAGTATAGATTGTTTTCCTGTATGGTCAGTTCATTCTGAAGAAAGACCTCAATATTTTCAGATTCCAGCAAATTCCGGGCCATATAGGCATCCTGTGGCAGATAGAAAGTCATTACTGTGACCAGTGTAGATTCCATGCTATTTTTATTTATTGGTTAAAACAACTACTCTTTGATGCGCAAAAGTAAACACAAAAAAAGAGATAGCCATATTTTTGTTTGGCTATTTGTCAAAAAATGACGAAATTTGCGACTCGAAAGAGAAAAGGGTGTTTCTCATTTGTAAAAATGTTATTTATTCAAACAAATATAGACTTAATCATGGCAAAAAGTGCATTACAAATTGCGCGCGCAGCTTATCAACCTAAGTTGCCCAAAGCTCTGCAGGGAGCAGTTCAGATTGAAATCGGTGCAGCCACCGAATCAGTAGCCGATCAGGCAGAAATTGCAAAATTATTCCCCAATACGTATGGAATGCCTATCCTTACCTTTGCTCCGGGCGAAGCGAAAGAGTTTCCGGCGATCAACGTGGGTGTTATTCTTTCGGGTGGTCAGGCACCGGGTGGTCACAATGTGATTTCAGGTATTTTCGACGGTATCAAAAGTCTGAACGCCGACAGCCGTTTGTTTGGATTCCTGATGGGTCCCGGTGGTTTGGTTGATCACAAATATATCGAGCTGACTGCCGATATTATCGACGAATACCGCAATACCGGTGGTTTCGACATTATCGGTTCGGGACGTACCAAACTCGAAACAACTGAGCAATACGACAAAGGTTTGATTATTCTGAAAGAACTGGGTATCAAAGCTTTGGTTATTATTGGTGGTGACGACTCAAACACCAATGCCTGTGTATTGGCCGAGTATTATGCAGCAATCAACTCAGGTGTACAGGTGATTGGTTGCCCGAAAACAATTGATGGTGACCTCAAAAACGATATGATCGAAACATCATTTGGTTTCGATACAGCGTGTAAAGTTTATTCAGAAGTGATTGGAAACATCCAGCGCGACTGCAACTCTGCCCGCAAATACTGGCACTTTATCAAACTGATGGGTCGCTCGGCATCGCACATTGCTCTGGAGTGTGGTTTGCAGACTCAACCCAACATTTGTCTGGTTTCTGAAGAAATTGAGGCTAAGCAACTGACTCTGGATGATGTAGTTACTGAAATCGCTACCGCTGTGGCCAAACGTGCTGCCAAAGGCGACAACTTCGGTACTGTATTGATTCCCGAAGGTCTGATTGAGTTTATTCCTGCCTTCAAATTGTTGATGTCAGAACTCAACGACTTCCTGGCTCATCACGAAGCCGATTTCAAAGCCGTTCCTGCCAATCTTCAGCGTCAGTATATCATCGACAACATCAGCAAAGAGAATGCTGCAGTATATGCATCTCTGCCCGAAGGTGTTGCCCGTCAGTTGACACTCGATCGCGACCCACACGGAAACGTACAGGTTTCGCTCATCGAAACAGAAAAACTGTTGAGCGAAATGGTAGGCAATAAATTGGCACAGTGGAAAGCCGAAGGAAAATACAGCGGTAAATTTGCCTCTTTGGGTCACTTCTTCGGATACGAAGGCCGTTGCGCTGCTCCGTCTAATTTCGATGCTGACTACTGCTACTCACTCGGCTTCAATGCAGCTAAGCTGATTGGCGAAGGCAAAACAGGCTATATGTCGTCTATCCGCAACACAACAGCACCTGCTGCTGAGTGGATTGCCGGTGGTGTGCCTGTCACCATGATGATGAACATGGAACGTCGTCACGGAGAAATGAAAGCGGTTATTCAAAAAGCTTTGGTTAAACTGGATGGTGCACCGTTCCTTGAACTGGTGAAAAACCGTGCTCAGTGGGCCGAAGAGACCTGCTACATCTATCCGGGTCCTATTCAATATTTTGGTCCTACTGAGGTTTGCGACCAACCAACCAGAACATTGCAGTTGGAGAAAGGTTTGTAATCTTTCTCTCAATCCGTAAATAATTTCAGAAAAAAGGTGTTCCGCTCTGTCGGGACATCTTTTTTTTTGCTTACCGTGCAGCATTTTAGGAGCCGGCATCGTCTGGATATATGAATTAATAAAACAAACAGATATGAAAAGCTTATTTTTTACCACCGCTGCAATCTGCCTTGCGATGGTGGCATTCACCTCTTGTCGCGACGAGAAAACCGAAGAAAGATATATGGCCTATTCCACAGCCATCACCACAGATTTGATACAATCGGATGAGGGCGGGTTGCTTTATGTTCAGGAAAATAAATCGGGTGCTACGTGGGTTTCCGGAGAGCGGTTAATAGTGGACTATACCCGCCTGAGTGACCGTGGTACTACCGCCGAAAAAGCATACAATGTACGGATCAATCAGGCATACAAGGTGCTCACCAAATCTCTCGTACCTCTCTCTTTCTTAAATACACAAGCGCGTGTGGACAGTATTGGAAGTGACCCTATTGATATTGTTGATCTCTGGTTTGCAGGTAAATATATGAATATCAACTTTATAATTTTCCGAAATAATCCCAGTCTGAAGCACTTTGTTAATCTGGTAGTCAACGATACATTATCGACAGCATCCAATCTTTACGTGGAACTTCGTCACAATGCATACTATGATATGACCTCTTTCAGAACGGTTGGAAATGCGTCGTTTGATATATCGGGATATCTGCCTCAAACGCTTATGCCTCAAGCTCTAAAGGTACATATTTCGCGCAGAAGTTATAATGGATCAATGCTTACAGACACAGTAACATACAACTACAATAGTGGTCTGGTACTCAAATCGCCTTTTGTAAGAGGAATAAATAAAGAAATAAAATAAAAAGCTGATGTTATTATAAAAAAAACCCTGAATCACTTCAGGGTTTTTTTTATGATATAAAGAATTATTTTTCGTAACTTTCATTGTGAACATTCTTCACTGCACGCCCCGAAGGATCATTGAGCTTTTTGAATGATTCGTCCCACTCGAGAGCGATAGGTGTACTACAAGCCACTGAAGGTACTGAAGGTACTGTTTGCGCAGCTGTTTGCGATGGGAAGTGCTCTTCGAAGATAGAGTGATAATAGTATTCCTCCTTGTTCATCGGTGGATTTACAGGAAAACGTTCTGCTGCTTTAGCCATCTCTTCGTCGCTTACCTTGTCGATAGCCACTTGTTTCAATGTGTCAATCCAGTTGTAACCAACACCATCAGAGAATTGCTCTTTTTGACGCCATACAATGCTTTCCGGCAAAATTTCTTCGAATGCTTTTCGCAGAATCCACTTCTCCATCTTGCCGTTTTTGGCCATTTTATCTTCGGGATTGAGGCGCATTGCCACATCCATAAACTCTTTGTCAAGGAAAGGAACACGACCCTCTACACCCCATGCTGCCAGCGATTTGTTGGCACGAAGACAGTCATACAGATAAAGTTTGCCAAGTTTGCGTACAGTCTCTTCGTGGAAAGCCTGAGCATTTGGTGCTTTGTGGAAATAGAGGTAACCGCCGAAAATTTCATCAGCACCCTCACCCGAAAGAACCATTTTGATACCCATAGACTTGATTACACGCGATAACAGGTACATCGGTGTAGATGCACGCACTGTGGTCACATCGTATGTTTCGAGGTAATAGATTACATCTCGAACGGCATCCAGACCCTCTTGTACTGTGTAGTGAATTTCGTGGTGAACTGTTCCGATTCTTTCGGCCACCTTACGGGCCGCAATAAGATCCGGTGCATCCTTCAATCCAACGGCGAAAGAGTGCAGCTGCGGCCACCAGGCTTCGCTTTCGTTGCCATTTTCGATGCGCTTAGAGGCAAACTTTTTGGCTACGGCAGAGATAATTGATGAATCGAGACCACCCGAAAGCAGAACGCCATAGGGTACATCAGACATCAACTGGCGCTGAACAGCATCTTCCAATGCCTGACGAAGTGTATCAATATCAGAGGTATTATCTTTTACATTATCATATTCCATCCACTCACGTTTGTACCAGCATACTGGTTCGTATCCGTTTTTGCTGTACACGTAATGGCCCGGAGGAAAAACTTCGATTTTAGAGCAGAATCCTTCCAGAGCTTTGAGCTCCGATGCTACATAAAACATACCGGCATCATCCCATCCCATATACAAAGGTATAATACCGATGTGGTCGCGGGCAATCAGGTAACAGTCGTTTTCAATATCATAGAGCGCGAAGGCAAATATTCCGTTCAGATCTTCCAGAAAATTGATTCCTTTTTTGCGATAAAGAGCCAATATGATTTCGCAATCTGAATGAGTCAGAAATTCATATTCACTGGCCATCTCGTCACGCATAGCCTGATGATTGTATATTTCACCGTTTACAGCTAATACCAGCTTACCATCTTTACTATACAAAGGTTGTCCTCCCGACTCGGGATCAACAATAGAAAGTCGCTCGTGAGCCAAAATTGCATTTTGGCTGCAAAAAATGCCCGACCAGTCGGGACCGCGATGGCGAATTTTCTTAGCCATCTTCAAAACCTGATGACGGAGCGACTGCTCATCTGTTTTAAGATCAAAAACTCCTACTATACCACACATAAAATTGTAATTACTTAGTTTGTGTACAAAGATAAATTAAATAATATCATTCCGACTGCATTTTGGTCAATATTTAACTACAATGTTTAATATTGAGGCAATTTAATGACATAATATTGTTGAATTGTTTGTTATTTGATATTTTTGATAATGTAATAAAATGATGTTTGAAACATTATTTATACCTTACTTATATACATATAGGCAAAAAAAACGGTCTTTCGAAAAAGAACCGTTTGCAATTCAGTGCAAAAATAGACAATTTTGTAATAAAATGAT
>CAZHNZ010000065.1:0-22600 GCA_964534355.1 uncultured Parabacteroides sp. | reverse complement strand
GGTGAAAAGATTTGCCCGCGGAGGAAGCACCATCAGTATGCAGCTGGTGAAGAATGTGTTTCTGAACCGCCATAAAAACATTGCCCGAAAGCTGGAAGAGGCTCTGGTGGTGTGGCTGATTGAAGAGAACCGGCTGTCGGCCAAAGAGCGAATGTTTGAGGTCTATCTGAATATTGCAGAATGGGGTCCGCTGGTGTATGGCGCCAACGAGGCTGCACGGTTTTACTTCAACAAAGACGCGTCGCAACTGAATATCAACGAGGCAATTTTTATGGCATCCATTATTCCTTCGCCCAAACGATTTGCTTCGGCATTTGATAAAACGACGGGGCTGCTGAAAGAAAACCGATACTGGCACTTCAACCGGATAGCGGAAAGATTGTATAAAACAGGTTACATCACCGAAGAGGAACGGGCAGCTTTTGCACCCATGGTGACGCTAACCGGCGTGGCGGCAGAGCGAATCAGTGCGGTGCGGGATTCGTTTGTATTGCCGGAGATTAAGTTTCAGAAAATTGGAAACTAAGTTAATTAAAAATTAATAATTAATAATTAAAAATTAGGGAATGTGGCTTTGTATCAGCAGTTTAGTTGAGATAATACTGCATCCTTTTATTCTGTCGCGATTTAATGGGAACGCAGATTGCAACGGATTGAGCGGATTTACGCGGGGTACTTTATTATTTAAACGGATTTTATTCGGATTTGGTTTTCTTCGAAAACGAATATCAAACCAATTGACAATTAATAATTAAAAATTAACAAATAAAAGACAGGATTCTTTTTCAGTTGATTAAAACAGAAGAGAACCGCACCCCAAAACGTAAAACGTAAAACGTAGAACGTAGAACTTAAAACTTATAACGTAGAACTTAAAACTTATAACTTAAAACTCACTCGTGATTCTCTTTTTTCATTTCTTCGACGAAATCGACTTTGGGCATGCGGGGCATGAGCCAAAGAATCTGGTTCTTGCGCCGGCGAACGTACCTCGAAGGATTGGATGAGTCGAAACGCAAAGGGTTGGGCAATGTGGCAGCAATAGTGGCAGACTGAGCTGCTGTTAGGCGTTTGGCCGACCGACCAAAATGCATCTGAGCCACGCTCTCGGCGCCGTATATTCCATCACCCATTTCGATAGAGTTGAGATAAACTTCCATAATGCGCTCTTTGCCCCAAACAAGTTCGATAAGAACCGTGAAATAGACCTCGAAACCTTTGCGCACGAATGAACTTTGCGGCCACAGGAATACATTCTTGGCCGTTTGCTGCGAAATGGTACTGGCACCACGCGCTTTTTTACGACGCTTGTTCTCTTTCACCGCTTTCTCTATCTGCTCGAAATCGAAACCACTATGACTCATAAACAGATTATCTTCGGATGCAATAACGGCCATTACCAATTTGGGTGAAATCTCTTCGAGAGGCACCCACGCGTGGTGTAAACGCGGCGCTTCGCCACTGAAAGCCTGCTCTATGACCCGGATAAACATCAACGGGGTAAAGAATACAGGCACAAAACGATAAACAATTACCATCAGAATGGTTGAAGTAAAAAAGAGAATCAGAGCTCTTTTTATCCACTTGACAAATTTCTTCACAACTTCAATCTTTAAACGTCAATTATTTTAATTTAAGGGTATCACCATCATTGGGGAAATAGTCACTGCCGAGATTATTCAACTTATACAAAGTCTTTAAACGAACACCGTATATCTGAGAAATAGAATGCATAGACTCGCCCGGCTGAACGCGGTGTATCGTCTCTTTTCCCACCATTTTTTTGTTTTTCTTCTGTAAATAGACAATATCGCCATCCATCAACGGAAAATCTTTCGGAACCTCGTTGTAACGCAGCAGGCTGGTCAGCGTAAAACCCATCTCGCGGGCAATGGAATAGTAAGTATCGCCTTTGCGGGCATTTACATACAGCAAACCGTTGGAGATATAGGGCTGATGTGCAGTAGGTTTGCGACGACTTCCGGCCACCGGACGCGTTTGCGTATAGACCGGTTCCTGCACTTTAATATTTACGCGCCCCATGGCGAGGTCGTCGAATTCGTACAATCTGAAATCTTCGATAACCTTGATAAGTTTGTTGGCATAAGACTGGTCCGTAGCATATCCTGCACTTTGCAAGCCGCGCGCCCACCCACGGTAATCGCGAATATCGAGGCTAAACAGATTGGAATAACGAACACCGGAAGTGAGGAAAATTGAATGGTCGCGGTAAGAGTCGCTCACCTGCTCGTATTTGCGGAAACAGTCGTCTTTGATATCATCGTCGTGGTAAACGCGGGGGCCTGTCCACCCGTTGTAACACTTGATGCCGAAGTGGTTATTCGATTTTGAGGCCAACTCGCCACGCCCGGCACCCGACTCAAACAAGCCCTGAGCCAACGTAATGCTGGACGGAATTCGGTATTGCTTTTGCTGGCTCATGGCCAACTCTTTGTATTGATTGATGTATTGCCGAAACAGCTCATCCCGGGTTTGAGCGAAAAGCGCAAACGGAAGCAGGCAAAGGATAAAAACGGTCAGGAAATTGTATTTCAGCTTTTGATAACTCATTTAATCGAAATGTTATTAGTCTAATTCTGATTTTACCGTTATATTTGTAAAAAAAACAGAATTCTATATGAATGAACGAATTGCGACCGCAAAGATACAAGTTTATACAATTCAAGAACTATCTGACGAAGAAAAAAAACTGGTAGAACAGGCCAAAGAGGCCACCCGAACTGCTTATGCGCCCTATTCGCGATTTCAGGTAGGCGCAGCTATTTTGCTGAATAACGGCGAAGTAATAACGGGCAACAATCAGGAAAATGCCGCCTATCCATCCGGTTTGTGCGCCGAACGGGTAGCGCTTTTTTATACCAATTCGAAGTACCCCGACATACAGGTAAAAACAATGGCCATAGCTGCGCAAACCAAAGGTGAGTTTCTGGTTTCGTGCACAGCACCCTGTGGCTCGTGCAGACAGGTTATTCTGGAATCGGAAAACAGATATGACCAACCTATCCGTATATTAATGGTAGGCAGAGACGAAATATGGGCGGTGGATAGCATCAAAGAACTGCTGCCTTTGCATTTCGACAAAAACAGTTTAGAGGGCTGACCCACAAACCACTTCACCACTATGTTTATTCAAAAACTAAAATTAGTATTGCTTTGTGCTATTCTGCTTCCGGCCGGACTGAATGCGCAAGCCCCCACCGAAACAGTCGCTAACGACCGGGTAAAGTCATTGACAATCCGACCCAAAGCAGACTGGCTGATGCCACCCGTGGTTGAGCTGAACAGCGATGCTCAGCTCGAAGTGAAATTTGACTACTTCGACCTCAACATCCACTATTTTTATTACAAAATCATTCATTGCAATGCCGATTGGAGCCCGTCGGACTTGTCGGAACCGGAGTATCTCGACGGGTTCAACAACCAACCCATAGAAGAGCGCAAAGTGTCGTTTAACACCCATGCCAACTACACCAATTACCGATTCGAACTTCCCAACAACAATATTAAACTTCGATTATCGGGAAACTATGAGGTACAAATATACGACAACAATGAACCCGATAAAACGGTGGCCAAAGTCCGTTTTTCAGTGACAGAAAAGAGAGTAAATCTCTTTCCGGCACTCAAAACGATTACCGATATCGACTACAACAAAGCACATCAGCAATTGGATTTGCAGATTGACACCCGCAACTACCCGATACGCAATCCGGGCATGGAGATGAAGGTGGTGGTGAGCCAAAACAGCCGCACAGACAATCAGGTTGTGCTCAGTCAACCCACATTCACCCGGGGCAATCTGCTGATTTTTGAGCATCAGAAAAATCTGATTTTCGAAGCAGGAAACGAATTCAGACGTTTCGAAATGGTTTCGTACCGGTACAACGGACTTCACGTGGGTAAAATAACCTTTATGGAACCGGTATATCACGCATTTTTGTACAAAGATGAAATAAAGACCTACCGCTCGTACAGCTTCGACCGGGATCAGAACGGACGTTTTTTTGTCAGAAACAGCGAAGGAAGAGACAACGACAACGAAGCCGACTACTTCGATGTGCATTTCACCCTCGATGCCCCTACACCGGTGGGCAATGGCCGGGTCTATCTGATTGGAGAGTTCAACGGATATCGGCCTCAGCCCGACTTCGAACTCAACTACGACCCGATGCAAAGATGTTACACCAAAAACATTTTGCTCAAACAAGGTGCATACAACTATCAGTATATTTATCTGCCCGAAGAGGGTAAAAAAGGAACAACCGCCCCCACCGACGGCAATTTTTACGAAGCCGAAAACGAATATACCGTAAAAGTTTATCACCGCGCACCGGGCGAACGCTACGACCGGCTGATTGGCTTCTCGTTCGTAAAATCAGTCAATTAGTCGCAATTTTTCTGTTAAATAACATACCGTGCACCATATATTTTTTTTATTTTTGCACGGGAATTTATATAAAAAAATCTGGCAAGCTATAACAAATGAACAACAAAGAACTCATATCCGAATTGGCCCGAAACCTCAGCATCAACCAATCTGATGCGCAAGAGCTTTTAAACAAGTGCAACTCGTTACTTGGAACAAGTTTTGCCAATATGGATACCCTCAGCATTCAGGGATTTGGCGCCTTCGAAGTAAAGAAAAAACTCGAACGGCTTACCATTCACCCCGTTTCGGGTAAAAAGCTGCTGGTTCCCCCCAAGCTGATACTCAATTTTGTAGCAAGCAAAACATTTAAAGACAAAATAAAAGACCTGCAACCTGATGAATAGCAAAATATCCCTGAATGAACTGACAGATCTTTTGTCTGAATCCGCCAAAATAAGCAAACGGGAGGCCAACGCGTTTCTCAAAGCTCTTTTCGACGCCATCGAAACCCATTTGATTACTGATAAATTAGTAAAAATAAAAGGGCTGGGTACCTTTAAACTTATCTGGGTAGAAAATCGCCGCATCGCAAATGTCAATACCGGAGAGATTCAGGAGATTCCCGGACACTACAAAACCACCTTCACCCCCGATGCCGACCTGGCAGAAGCCGTCAATGAACCTTTCTCTCACTTCGATACTATTGTTTTGGACGATGAAATAATTGCTGACAAACCGATAGATCCGGTAGACGAATATCTGAATGAGCTGAAAAACAGACCCGACCTGCAAATGGAGTCGGAGGCTTTTCCCACAGAAAACGACGAAGACGAACCGACAGAGGAGGCCGGGGAGGCTTTGGATATGCCCCAAACAGACGAAACAGAACCGGCTGAACCAACGGAAGAGACAAGCTGGTATCAATTGAGTCAGGCCGAAGAGGTCTCTATGCCTGAGGAAGAAGAGTCGGAACAACCCGCCCCCTCTATGGAAGAAAGTCCTGAGCCGGAAGAAGTTGAAGAACAAACAGAAAAGCCGGAAGAAGCGACTATCCCCCACACACACCTGCCTTATACGCCATCGTATTTCGCGACAGAGGAAACCGAAGAAAAAGCCGAAACAGAAGAGCCGGAACAACCCATCGGGATTACACCCCGGGAAGAAGAGAAGGAAGAAGAAGCCGGAAGCGATTCACCTCTTGAAAAAAGCACATCCGAAGAGAAGGATGATGATGAAGAAGAAGAAGAGGATGACGATGAAACAGAAAAATCGGGTAGCTCATTCCGCTGGATTATTTGGCTGGTTGTAGCCGGGATGGCGGGCATTGGCGGATTTTTCGGTTATACCTATTTATATGGATTGTTTCCGTTTGAGAAAACAAACGAACAGGAGAGCAGCGTGATAATTGCACCGCAGCCCACTACTGAGCCAACCACTGCAACGGTGGCAATTCCCGACACAACAAACGGAGACACAACACAAGCCACAGCAAATCAAGCCTCTGAGCCCAAACGAAAAACAATTGCCGAAACAATAGAAGAGAGACAAAAGGCAATCAAAGAAGGGTATCAGCCCGAAAAACAGAGCAAAACGATTTTGGCAACCGAGAAAATGGTGGTCGGATCGCGCCTGACCAAACTGGCGCTCAAATACTACGGCAGTCGCATTTTCTGGGTTTACATCTACGAGGCTAACAAAGACAAAATAGAGGATCCCAACAATGTTCCTGAGGGTACAGTGGTGGATATCCCCGACAAATCTGTCTATCAGATTGACAAAGAGAACCCGGAATCGGTGAAACGCGCCAACAAACTGGCCGAATCGATTTTGAAAGTCAAACCATAACCCAAATTCATTTAAACGACATTTTTCAACCATTTAAATAAAAAAATATGCCCGATACCACCACAGTAGCCAACAAAACCGCAGACAGCGCGGCTGTAACCATAGATAAAGTTCTCGATATCAAAAACGATATCAATCACCTGAATGTAGACACACTGAATACCTACATCGACAAACTGGCAGAAACGGCCTACAATCTGGCGCTGAAAGTTCTGCTGGCTGTGGCTATCTACATCGTCGGACGCTGGATTATCCGAAAACTGAAACGCATCTGCATACGGATTTTCGAAAAGAAAGAGATTGACCCCTCTCTCAAAACGTTTCTCATCAGCCTGATAAACATTGCGCTCACCATCGTGCTTATCATTACCATTATCAGCGTTTTAGGCATCGAAACGAGTTCATTTGTGGCACTGTTTGCCTCAGCCGGTGTGGCTATCGGTATGGCACTGAGCGGTACATTACAGAATTTTGCCGGCGGAGTAATGGTGTTGCTTTTCAAACCTTACCGCGTGGGCGATGTCATTGAGGCTCAGGGATATTCGGGTACAGTGAAGGAGATTCTGATTTTCAACACCATCCTGAATACGTTCGACAACAAAGCCATTATCATCCCCAACGGAAGCCTGGCTACGGGTATTATCAACAACTTCTCGAAAGAGAGCATTCGCCGGATAGAGTGGACTTTTGGCATTGCCTATGGCGACGATTTCCAAAAGGCGAGAGAGGTGATTATGGAATTGCTGAAACAGGACAGCCGCATAAAAACGGAACCGGCAGAACCATTTGTTGCGCTGAGCAATCTGGGGACTAACTCAGTCAATATTGTGGTGAGGGTGTGGGTCGACAGCCCCGACTTCTGGCCCGTTTATTACCGCCTCAACGAATCAGTTTATACTGCCTTCGAAAAAGCAGGACTCAACCTGCCACTTCCGAAAATGGATATACACATAAAGAAAGAGTATTAAAACATAATATTTCTTGAACCTTAAATCTCTAACCTTAAATTCACACAAATGGAACAAACACTTTTCTGGATGGTGCCTCTCTCGGCAGTAGTGGCACTGGGTTTCGCTTATTACTTTTTTAGTCAGATGATGAAAGAGAGCGAGGGAACTGCCACAATGAAGAAAATAGCCAAACACGTGCGCGATGGTGCCATGGCTTACCTGTCTCAGCAATACAAAGTTGTAGCCATTGTATTTGTTGTAATTACAATGATCTTTGCCATCATGGCTTATGTATTGGAAATTCAAAATCCTTGGGTACCGTTTGCCTTTATTACCGGTGGATTCTTTTCCGGTCTATCGGGATTCTTCGGTATGAAAACAGCCACTTACGCCTCGGCGCGTACAGCCAATGCGGCTCAACGCTCACTCAACGACGGACTTCGCATCGCTTTTCGCTCGGGCGCGGTAATGGGTCTGGTTGTGGTCGGACTTGGATTGCTCGACATTTCCATTTGGTTTTATGCCCTGCAATACCTCATTGGCGCATTGGATAGCACAACCAATTCGATCATTGCGGCCGATCCGGCTATGAAACTGATTATCATCACCACTACCACACTGACCTTCGGAATGGGTGCATCTACTCAGGCGCTTTTTGCCCGTGTGGGTGGAGGTATTTTTACCAAAGCTGCCGATGTGGGTGCCGACCTGGTGGGTAAGGTTGAAGCAGGCATCCCCGAAGATGATGCCCGCAATCCGGCCACCATTGCCGACAATGTGGGCGACAACGTAGGCGATGTGGCCGGAATGGGTGCCGACCTGTACGAGTCGTATTGCGGCGCCATTCTTTCGACTGCAGCACTGGGCGCAACTGCCTTTGCCGGCATGGGCGTAGAGACTCAGATGAACGGCGTTATTGCCCCCATGATTATCGCAGCCGTAGGAATTTTGTTGTCGATTGCCGGAATATTCTTTGTAAAAACAAAAGAAGGAGCAACTCAGAAACAACTTTTGGCATCCTTGGGTATGGGTGTCAACATCAGCTCTGTGCTGATTGCTATTTTCTCATTTGTAATATTGCAATTTCTTCAAATCCCCAATTATACGGGCGTTTGGGGCTCAATGATGGTCGGACTTTTAGGAGGAATCGGCATCGGTAAAATCACCGAATATTACACATCATCGGGATACAAGCCCACCCAACAAATTGCAGAATCGACCAAAACAGGACCGGCAACCGTCATTATTTCGGGAATTGGCACAGGTATGATCTCGACCGCAGTACCGGTATTAATAGTGGGAACCTCTGTGATAATGGCATTTTTATTTGCTGCTCAATTCGATTTTGCCAACATCAGCATGGGATTGTACGGAATAGCCATTGCGGCTGTCGGGATGCTCTCAACGTTGGGCATCACCCTGGCCACCGATGCTTATGGCCCTATTGCAGACAACGCCGGTGGAAATGCCGAAATGAGCGGACTGGGCAAAGAGGTGCGCGAAAGAACAGATGCACTGGATTCACTCGGAAATACGACCGCTGCCACGGGCAAAGGATTTGCCATTGGCTCGGCTGCTCTTACGGCACTTGCACTTTTGGCCTCGTACATCGAGGAGATAAAAATTGCCATGGCCCGCATACCTGAAAAAGTGATGGCATACACACAATTTGCCACCGATCACAAATTCACCAATACCGATATACACAAAGCAACCATCCCCGATTTGATGCAGTATTTTCAGGTCGATTTGATGAATCCGCGTGTGTTGGTGGGTGCTTTTATTGGCTCTATGGCAGCATTTCTGTTCTGTGGTCTCACCATGAATGCCGTGGGACGCGCCGCGCAGAGCATGGTGCAGGAGGTTCGCCGTCAGTTTCGCGAAATCGCCGGAATACTGGAAGGCAAAGCAGAACCCGATTATGCCAAATGTGTGGCTATTTCGACCAAAGGTGCACAAAGAGAGATGTTATTCCCCTCACTTTTAGCCATTTTCATCCCGATGGCGACCGGCGTTATTTTCGGTGTTTCGGGCGTAATGGGATTGTTGCTCGGCAGTACATCTACCGGTTTTATTCTGGCAATATTCATGGCCAATGCCGGAGGAGCGTGGGATAATGCAAAAAAATATATCGAAGAGGGAAATCTGGGAGGCAAAAAATCGGATTGCCACAAGGCTGCTGTTGTGGGCGATACAGTGGGCGATCCGTTTAAAGACACCTCGGGCCCATCGTTGAACATCCTGATAAAATTGATGAGTATGGTATCCATCGTAATGGCCGGATTAACAATTGCATACAGTTTAATGTAATAAAATAACCAATCATACAATTATATATAAGAAGCCCCGGTGAAATTGCCGGGGCTTTTTTTGTTCTGACTCACCAATTATTAATCCGTTTTATGCACACTCTTTTCAGACATGTGCAAAGCAAAAAATATTCGTCGAAATATTTTTGCACAAATCATAACCACACTGTGCAATAGGCTGTTAAACAAAAAATTATTGGAGAAATATATAAAGAAAAATTTCACCATTCAGATAGAAAAACATACCTTTGCGCGAAGAAATTATATAGTCTAACAAAAAAATATATTCATTATGAATCTTTCCCACATTGAGCACCTTGGTATCGCTGTAAAAAGTATCGAAGCATCATTGCCTTATTACGAAAACGTTTTGGGTCTGAAATGTTACTCTATCGAAGAGGTAGCAGATCAAAAAGTGAAGACCGCATTTTTCAAAATCGGACAGACAAAAATCGAATTGTTAGAGCCAACAAGCGAAGATAGTGCAGTGGCCAAATTTATCGAGAAAAAAGGCGAAGGTATTCACCACATTGCATTTGCGGTTGATAGTGTAGCCGAAGCATTGAGCGAAGTAGAGGCAAAAGGCGTACAACTAATAGACAAAGCACCCCGCAAAGGCGCCGAAGGATTGAGCATCGCATTTTTGCACCCCAAAACGACAGGCAGCGTTCTGACAGAATTGTGCGAAGAGCCCAAATAATTCAGCGTTTATACAAAAGATATTTCTGTTTACAAAGAGGGAATTATGCGCAGGCAGAATCCCTTTTTGCATAAACAAGAATAAAAACAATCCAATAAAATAACAAGACAGAGATATGAGTAATCAACTTGAAAAGGTAAAAGAGCTAATTCAACTTCGGGACAAAGCCCGCTTGGGTGGTGGTGTGAAAAGAATTGAGTCTCAACACAAAAAAGGGAAATACACCGCACGCGAAAGAATTGATATGCTGCTCGACGATGGTAGTTTCGAAGAGTTTGATATGTTTGTAACCCACCGTTGCACCAACTTCGGCATCGAAAAAGAATCTTACCTGGGCGACGGGGTTGTAACCGGTTTCGGTACAATCGAAGGTCGTCTGGTCTATGTATATGCGCAGGATTTTACCGTATTCGGAGGATCGTTGTCGGAAACACTGGCCATGAAAATATGCAAGGTAATGGATCAGGCCATGAAAATGGGTGCGCCGGTCATTGGCATCAACGACTCGGGTGGAGCACGTATTCAGGAAGGCGTAAATGCACTGGCGGGTTATGCCGAGATTTTCCAACGCAACATTCTGGCATCAGGTGTTGTGCCTCAGATATCCGGAATATTTGGCCCATGTGCCGGTGGAGCAGTTTATTCGCCTGCCCTGACCGACTTCAACATTATGACTAAAGGAACCAGCTATATGTTTTTGACCGGTCCCAAAGTGGTAAAAACTGTAACCGGTGAAGATGTAACACAAGAACAATTGGGTGGAGCCAGTGTGCATGCCAGCAAATCGGGTGTGGCCCATTTTGCCGTTGACAATGAAGAAGAAGGATTGAAGTTGATCAGAAAACTGATTAGCTTTTTACCTCAAAACAATCTGGAAGAGGCCCCTACCCTTCTCTGTACCGATCCTATTCACCGGATGGACGACCTACTGAACGACATTATACCGGATAGTTCCAACAAGCCTTACAATATGTATGAGGTAATCGGGTCTATCATCGATAATGGCGAATTTTTGGAAGTACACAAAGATTATGCTCAAAATATAATTGTTGGTTTTGCCCGTTTCAATGGACAATCGGTGGGTATTGTTGCCAATCAGCCAAAACATTTGGCCGGAGTACTCGACATCAATGCCTCACGCAAAGCCGCCCGCTTTGTTCGTTTCTGTGATGCATTTAATATTCCAATCGTCACACTGGTAGATGTTCCGGGCTTCCTGCCGGGTACAGCACAGGAGTATGGCGGGGTTATTCTTCACGGAGCCAAACTGCTGTATGCTTACGGCGAAGCCACTGTTCCCAAAGTGACTGTCACTCTGCGTAAATCGTACGGTGGAGCCTACTGCGTAATGAGTTCGAAACACCTTCGCGGAGACATAAACTATGCCTGGCCAACTGCCGAAATCGCCGTTATGGGACCATCGGGCGCCATTGAAGTACTCTACTCAAAAGAAGTAGCCGCCTCTGCCAATCCGGCCGAAACCAAGGCTCAAAAAGAGCAGGAATACCGCGATGCGTTTGCCAATCCATACAACGCAGCCAAATACGGCTATATCGACGATGTTATTGAACCGAGAAATACCCGCTTCCGCATCATCAGAGCGTTGCAACAGCTTCAGACCAAGAAGCTTGTCAATCCGGCCAAGAAGCACGATAATTTACCCCTTTAATTTCAACCGTCTAACAAAAAAATCTATGATTAGAAAAAAATTAGAGGTATTATTTATTTTGTTGGTGCTCGGTTCGGCTTCCGCTTTTGCTCAAAGGATAAGCCAACTGAAAATCAACGAAGTGATGATCAAAAACACGAACGGATTTCAGGATGAATATGGCTCAAGAAACGGTTGGATTGAAATATTCAATACGGCTTATGCCACGGTTAATCTGGGCGGTTGCTACATTACAAACGACACCAGTAACCTGACCAAACTGATGATTCCCAAAGGTGTGGCGCAAACAAAGATTAAACCGCGTCAACACCTCATTTTGTGGGCAGACAATCAACCGTCGCGTGGTGCGCTGCACCTCAACTTCGTGTTGGATACCGCCACTGTAAATACAATCTATCTGGTTGACACCAACGGAAAGAAAATCATCGACAGCATTTCAGTAAAATGGTCCGGAAATACGAACAGTAGTTTTGGCCGTTGCACCGATGGATTGTCGGACTGGAAAGAGCTACACATCGTTACACCCGGATCGAACAACGAAATCTCTGCCGAAAACGGATATATTGCTCAACTAAGAGCTCAATTTCCTAACGGCGTTGGCAATTCAATTGTTTCGACAAGTGCAGTGACCGACCGCTACAAGAAAAACGATCCCATCGGAGTTGGGATGAGCTTTATCGCTATGTTTGTGGTTTTTGTCGCACTTATCCTTCTTTATCTTATCTTTAAAGTGATTGGTAATTTGTACATGAATGCCAAACGCAAACGGATGAAAGAGTCCGGCATCGACGATATCAGCGCAGAACAGATGGCCAACAACGACACCGGCGAAATTTATGCAGCTATCGCAATGGCTCTGTATGAGATGGAGAATGAGGTTCACGACTGGGAAGAAACAGTGCTGACCATCGAGAAAGTGACAAAAAACTACTCGCCGTGGAGTTCAAAAATCTACGGTTTACGCGAATTACCCAACAAAAAATAATCAATAAAAAAATACAATTATGAAAGAGTTCAAATATACAGTAAACGGAAACGTATATCAGGTGAATGTGGCAAATGTCACCAAAGACCATGCAGAAGTAGAGGTAAACGGCACCAAATATGTCGTTCAAATAGAAGAAAAAGCCGAGAAAAAACCAATTTTGAGTATCCCAAAACCGGCAACAACACCAGCACCGGCACCCACAACACCAACCGGAGCACCTGTGGTAAGCAAACCTGTTACCGAAAGCTCTGTATCTGTTATCAAGTCGCCGCTACCGGGAGTCATACTGGAAGTTAGCGTAAAAGTGGGTGATGCCGTGAAGAAAGGTCAAAAACTGCTTATTCTCGAAGCGATGAAGATGGAAAACAACATCAATGCAGACAGAGATGGTGTAATCAAAGAGATCAAAGTGGGCAAAGGAGACTCTATCCTGGAAGGTACAAATCTGTTAGTAATTGTATAATTTATGAACAATAGCTTTATATCGTTTATCGGAGAAAATCTGCAGGAATTTCTCTCGTTTACGGGTTTTGCCAATGCCACACCGGGACACCTGATCATGATTTTGATCGGGATCCTGTTCATCACTCTGGCCATCACCAAAGAGTGGGAGCCCATGCTTCTCATTCCTATTGGATTTGGTATTTTGATTGGCAACATTCCATTCAAAGAGGTTGGCCTTCAAATAGGCATCTACGAAGAGGGCTCTGTCTTCAACATTCTCTATTCGGGCGTTACGCAGGGCTGGTATCCACCGCTCATCTTTTTGGGTATTGGTGCTATGACCGATTTCTCGGCACTTATTTCGAATCCGAAACTAATGCTTATCGGGGCAGCTGCTCAGTTTGGTATTTTCGGGGCCTATATGATTGCTTTGCAAACCGGTTTTGACCCTAATCAGGCCGGAGCAATCGGTATTATCGGTGGGGCTGATGGCCCAACGGCAATCTTCCTTGCCTCTAAGCTTGCGCCTCAATTGTTAGGAGCTGTGGCTATCTCAGCCTATTCCTACATGGCTTTGGTGCCGGTTATTCAACCACCCATCATGAAGCTTCTGACTACCAAGAAAGAGAGACTCATCCGGATGAAACCGCCAAGAGTTGTGTCTCAAACCGAGAAGATAATATTTCCGATAGCAGGTCTGTTGCTGACTACTTTTTTAGTTCCTTCCGGCCTATCTCTGTTAGGTATGCTTTTCTTTGGTAATCTACTCAAAGAGAGTGGCGTAACCAGACGTTTGGCTGAAACAGCCCGTGGTCCTCTGATCGACATTGTCACCATTTTATTAGGAGTAACCGTTGGTGCTTCTACGCAGGCCACACAATTCCTGACAGTCGATTCTGTAAAAGTATTTGGAATTGGCGCACTATCATTTATTATCGCTACAGCGGCAGGAGTTCTGTTTGTGAAGATCATGAATCTCTTTCTTAAAAAAGAGAACAGAATCAATCCGCTTATTGGGAACGCCGGTGTATCAGCAGTGCCTGACTCTGCCCGTATCTCACAATCGATGGGTATGCAATACGACCCGAGCAACTACCTGCTCATGCACGCCATGGGCCCTAATGTTGCCGGAGTGATAGGCTCGGCGGTTGCCGCGGGTATTCTTCTTGGCTTCCTGATGTAGTCTGAATCCAAATCATATAAAAAAAGCAGGTTGATGCAAAAATTGTATCAACCTGCTTTTTTTATGTCCACTCTAAAACAGATAAGAATAAAAATCCGGAAATTACTCATCCGGAAGATCATCTACGTCTTTATCCTCAATTAACTCTGCAAAACCATGCCTGTCAAGGATTCTAATCTCCTGCTCAGAAAACATCACTAAACCCGCCCTTCTAAAATCGAGCAATGCGATCTCTAGATTTTCTCGTGTATCACCTAACAATCGGGCAAAATCGTCCAAATGAGTGTATAAAACAATATCTCTTGCTTTTTTCCGGGTCATCAATAATACCCACATCGAAAACCGCTCACTTATTGTTCCCGAGTTGAGCGAAAGCATAACCTTGTTGTATTTTTGCGAACGATACGATAAGAAATTGAGGTAATTCAAATTAAAAATTGGCTCTTTTCTCAACAAATCCAGAAAATCCTCCTTTGTCAACTGCATTACACCCGCATCAGAATGCGCAGTAATGGTACTTATAGAGTAGATATCCAGTCCAAAAATATAATTCCCGGAAATAATATTGGGTGCAGAAATTACCTCATTTACCGTCAAAACACCAAGTTTTGTTTCAGTTGAAGATAATATTTTCCCCGAAATAAGAAATTTAATGTGTTCAAATTGTTCTCCTTTCGCTACAATCAAATCTCCTTGTTTAAACTTTAGAAACTCTATATTGTACTTCTCTAAGATGGAAGTCAAATCAAACCGACTAACACCCTGAAAAACAGGTGTTTGCAACAATATCTCCAAAAAACTCATTTCATAAATGTTTTGATTGATTTTTATGAGGTAAAATTACGTAAAAAAACTAATTTTGCATTTTGATTTCTATTGCATTACATATAAATAACAATCTTTAATTACACATCGACGATATGGAATTACTAGCATTCGACTGGAAAGAATTTATCAGCTCTTTTGTTGTATTATTCGCCATAATCGACATTACGGGATCAATACCTATTGTATTGAATATGAGAAATAAAGGCGCTGTATTCAGTCCATCAAAAGCAGCTATTTATTCACTCATCACCCTGATTGGTTTTTTATTTGCGGGCGAAGTTATACTCAGATTGTTTGGAGTCGATATACAATCATTTGCAGTGGCCGGGTCGATCATTATTTTTATTATGGCCATAGAGATGATTCTCGAAATTGAAATATTCAGATTTGAAGGCGCTTCGCAAAACAGCACGATAGTACCTCTGGTATTTCCATTGATTGCCGGAGCCGGCACTTTTACCTCCCTGTTATCTCTGAGAGCCGAATATAACATTCTAAATATCATTCTCTCTCTGGTGGCCAACATTGTGGTGGTGTATATCGTTTTGCGAAACATAAACAAAATTGAGCGTGTACTCGGTAATGGCGGTGCATATATTCTACGGAAATTCTTTGGCATCATTCTGCTGGCTATTGCCGTCAAACTCTTCACCTCCAACATTGCTATGATTGTAGGTAGTGTTTCGGCCAAATAGTGTTGGTCAGCGATTGATTATTTGATTATCAGAAATATCCTCCGGCTCATCCGAAAAACCGGCATCATCCTCTTCATCCGTTTCAGATTCTAAAACCTCTGGTTTTTGGGGTGGCTTGTTGCGGTAGTATATAGCAACCAGAAAACCGGCAATTGCACCAGACAAATGACCTTCCCACGATGCATCCGGCTGAATATACTCTGCTATTGGAAGCATTCCCCAGATAATACTACCATAAAGAAACACCAAAAGCACCGAGAGAGCCATCAACTCCCTTATACGTCGGAAAACGCCACTAAAAAAGAGGAAAAACAGGAAACCATAAATCAACCCACTGGCACCAATATGGTAAGACGGGCGGCCAATGAGCCAGGTAATCACACCGGATCCACCCCATATAAAAGCAATTGCACCAAAAGCAATGTCCCCGTAAAAATAGAACAAAAACCACATCAGGATAAATAAAGAGATTACATTTGAGCCCAAATGATTGAAACCGGAATGAAAAAGAGGTTGAGAAAAAATGCCATATAACCGGGTTATATCTAATGGAAAATTCCCGTACCGATAGAGGTCAAGCCCGCAAAACTCATCCAAAACCTGAATAAGAATAAGCAAAACAATAAAAACTGCTGGTAAGCACGCAGCATACACAAAACGTCGGGTTTCGAATTTCATACTAAACAAATTTACAATTATAACAATTGAAATTCAAAAAACACTATATTTCTTAACTAAAAACGATAAATTTAATCGTTTTCGTAAATTTTCCATCCATTTGCCTTGTATTCTCTAAATTATTTTTTACTTTTGAGAAAATCATTTTTGAATACATTTTTCTACA
This sequence comes from uncultured Parabacteroides sp., assembly GCA_964534355.1. Taxonomy (GTDB): domain Bacteria; phylum Bacteroidota; class Bacteroidia; order Bacteroidales; family UBA7332; genus CAXXIC01. The sequence continues at coordinate 5,755 of CAZHNZ010000065.1, read as the reverse complement.
AATAAACAAGGAAATGAGCTACCTGAAATTCGATAAAAATACACTGATTAATCTGGAACAATCGCTGCCGAAAGAGATGCTCCGCACAAACCGCTCGGGCGCTTACCATTGTACAACGCTAATTGGATGCCACACCAGAAAATACCACGGTCTGCTTGTGATACCGATTCCACAACTTAGCGATGATAACCACGTTCTTTTATCGTCTTTGGATGAAACCATTATTCAGCACGGAGCAGAATTCAACCTGGGAATACATAAATTTCAGGGCGATATATATAGTCCCAAAGGGCATAAATATTTACGCGAATTTGATTGTGAGGTGGTTCCCCGAATCGTTTATCGAGTGGGCGGAGTTATTTTGTCAAAAGAGAAATTATTCATTTGGCATGAAGACCGGATTTTGATAAAGTATACTTTATTGGAAGCACATTCTCCGACAACTTTACGCCTGCGCCCCATGTTGGGTTTTCGCAAGGTAAAAGAGTTGTCACAAGAAAACAGTGCAATAAATACAAGTTACGAATTGACAGACAACGGCATCAGCACCTGTCTTTATCCGGGATACCCCTCTCTGTATATGCAAATGAACAAGAAATCGGAATTTAAATTTATGCCCGATTGGTACAGAGGTGTGGAGTATGCCAAAGAACAGGAACGGGGACTTGCATACAAAGAGGACCAATATACACCCGGATACTTTGAACTGCCGATAAAAAAAGGAGAAAGCATTATTTTTTCGGCCGGTATTACGCCCATTCAAACCCGGAGACTTAAGCAGATTTACGAAAATGAGTTGAATCAACGATCGTCACGCGACAGTTTTTTTAATTGTCTGAAATCGTCGGCTCAACAATTTTACAACTACAAAGATAACAACAGATGCTATCTGCTGGCTGGCTACCCCTGGTTCAAGGTCAGAGCGCGCGATTTGTTTGTCGCATTGCCCGGTTGTACACTCAGCATCGGCAGCAGAGATAGTTTTGAGAAAATTGCGCAAACTGCGCTGGAATCCCTGTTGGCCTATCTGAATAAGGAGACACCCGATAACACAATATCCGAGATTGAGATGCCGGATGTACCGCTCTGGGCTATTTGGGCCGTGCAGCAGTATTGCAAAGAGCCCAATACAGAAGAGATGTGCAGACTGTTTTCGAATATGGTACTTCAGTTTATTGAGGCCATCAGGGACGGGAAACACCCAAACCTGTCAGTGACCGAAAACGGACTTATCCACTCCGAGGGAAAAGATGTAGCCATATCGTGGATGAACTCTACGGTTGGCGGAAAACCGATAACCCCAAGATCTGGTCTTTTGGTAGAGTTTAATGCGCTTTGGTACAATGCGCTTCGTTTTGGCATAGAAATTCTGTCGCACAGAGGCGATTATGAACAGGCTGCCGGACTAACCGCTTTAGCAGAGCAAACCGCAGCATCTTTCAAAGCTGTATTTAAAAATAGCGCAGGTTATCTGTTTGATTATGTAGATGGTGACTATTCCGACTGGAGCGTGCGCCCCAACATGACAATAGCCATTGCACTGGATTATTCGCCACTCGACAAACGGGAGCGCAAGAGTGTGCTGGACTATGTTACCAAAGAGCTGCTTACACCGAAAGGCATTCGCTCGCTCAGCCCCAAAAGTCAGGGCTATTCCCCCAACTATGTGGGCCCGGTAGCGCACAGAGACTATGTATATCATCAGGGGACGGCTTGGCCATGGCTGATGGGCTTCTACATAGAGGCTTATCTTAAGGTATTCGGAATGAGTGGTTTATCCTTTGCCGAAAACAGGCTGGTCGGGTTCGAAGACGAAATGTCGAACAACTGCATAGCCACTATAAGCGAGCTTTACGACGGCAATCCGCCGTTTGCAGGACGGGGTGCCATATCTTTTGCCATGAATGTGGCAGAAATTTTACGAGCATTGAAATTGATAAAATCATACAATACTTAACCTTAAACCAGAGATGAAAGCCGGTGGAACTGCAATTACAATAAAGCAAATGCAATCCGAATCGGCTAATAAAAGAATCAGTTTAGCAACTGAAATGAAAAAACACTAAATCAATTCAAGAATGAAGGCATTAATGTTTGGATGGGAATTTCCACCGCATATACTCGGAGGATTGGGCACCGCAAGTTACGGGTTGACCCGTGGAATGACTGAATGCGGCGATATGGAAATTACATTTGTAATACCCAAACCGTGGGGTGACGAGGATCGCTCTTTTTTGCGGATTATCGGCGCCAACTGCACGCCCATTGCGTGGCGTGACCACGAATACGACTTTGTGAAACAGAAAATCGGACATTGTATGGATCCGCAGGATTACTACGACCTGCGCAATCACATATATGCCGACTTCAACTATATGCACACCAACGAACTGGGTTGTATGGAGTTTTCGGGGCGTTATCCCGACAACTTACTGGAAGAGATTAACAACTATTCGATAGTAGCCGGAGTGATTGCCCGTACTTATCCGTTTGATGTAATACACTCGCACGATTGGCTTACGTACCCGGCCGGCATTCACGCCAAACAGGTGACAGGAAAACCACTGGTGATACATGTGCATGCCACAGACTTCGACAGAAGCCGCGGAAATGTGAATCCGCAGGTATTTGCTATCGAAAAGGATGGCATGGACAAAGCAGACCACATCATAACGGTGAGCGACCTGACACGTCGGACAGTGATAGAGAAATACCACATCTCGCCGGATAAGGTGACAACCGTGCACAATGCAGTAGAGCCTGTCAGCCCCGAGATAGAGGCGATAGAGCCCAAACGCGGCAGCAAAGATAAGGTGGTTACATTTCTGGGAAGAATAACCATGCAGAAAGGACCCGAATATTTTGTGGAAGCTGCACACAGGGTATTGCAAAGAACAAAAGATGTTCGTTTTGTAATGGCGGGGAGTGGTGATAAGATGAACGAGATGATACGCCTGGCATCGGCTCGGGGTATAGCAGACCGATTCCATTTTACCGGATTTCTGAAAGGAAAACAGGTGTACGAAATGCTGAAATCGAGCGATGTATATATTATGCCCTCGGTGTCGGAACCATTTGGCATCTCACCGCTGGAAGCAATGCAGGTAGGCGTGCCGAGCATCATTTCTCTGCAATCGGGTTGCGCCGAGATACTCTCGAACGTGATAAAGATAGATTATTGGGACATTGAGGCCATGGCGGATGCGATTTATTCGATTGTGACTTACCCGGCTATGTATGAACACCTTAAAATAGAAGGCAAAAACGAAGTCGATCAGATTGTGTGGGAAAAAGCGGGTAGAAAAGTCATCGATATTTACAAAAAAGTTTTGGGCTGGAATTAAAAATTAAAAATAAACACGAATCAACTAAACCTGGCAATATATGAAAACCATTTGCTTTTATTTTCAGATACATCAACCATTTCGCTTAAAGCGGTATCGTTTTTTTGATATTGGTAGCGACCATTATTACTACGATGATTTCAACAACGAAGCAATAATCAGCCGGATAGCCGAACGCTCATACATCCCTGCCATACAGGCCATACATGAGATGATAGAGCAGTCGGGTAAAAAATTCAAAGTCGCCTTTTCGATATCGGGTACTGCACTGGAACAGATGGAAATTTACACACCGGAAGTGATAGAAAATTTGCGGAATCTGGTAAAAACAGGTTGCGTGGAATTTCTGGCAGAAACTTATGCCCACTCATTATCTTCGCTGTATGATGAGGATGAGTTTAAACGTCAGGTGGTGATGCACTCTCAGAAAATAAGCAGCTTGTTTGGCCAGACACCGGTGGTATTCCGCAATACGGAGTTGATCTATTCGGATGAGATCGGACAAAAGGTGGCCGAAATGGGATTCAAAGGAATAATTGTGGAAGGCGCAAAACATATACTTGGCTGGAAGAGCCCAAACTACGTGTATAGCTGCGTGGCTGCGCCCAAGCTTAAAATGCTGATGCGGAATTTCCGCTTTAGCGACGATATTTCGTTTCGGTTTTCGAACAGAAACTGGGATAACTATCCACTGACGGCCGATAAATACATCGACTGGATAGCCAAAACACCGGAAAGCGAACCGTTGGTGAATCTGTTTATGAATTTCGATACGTTTGGCGAGATGCATTCGCAGGAATCGGGCATATTTGAGTTTCTGAAAGCATTGCCCAACTGCGCCGAGAAACGGGGAATTTCGTTTAAAACTCCATCGGAGGTGGTCAGCAGCCTGAATGCTGTTGACAGCATATACGTAACTTACCCGATATCGTGGGCCGATGAAGAGCGCGACACGAGCGCCTGGCTGGGCAACCGCCTGCAAAAGGATGCAGTTTCGAAGCTCTACTCTGTAGGCGAACGGGTGAGACTGAGCCGCGACAGACGATTGATGCAGGACTGGATTTATCTGCAATCAAGCGATCACTTCTACTACATGTCCACCAAACATTCGTCCGACGGAGCGGTACACAGCCACTTCAGCCCATACGATTCGCCGTTTGATGCATTTACCAATTATATGAATGTGTTGGGCGACTTTATTGATCGGGTGAAGGCTCAGTATCCGGACTCGATAGATAACGAAGAGCTGAATGCTCTGCTGCAAACGATAAACAATCAGGACAATAAAATAAACGAGCTTGAAAAAGAGCTTCGAAAACTGAAAACACCGAAAAAGAAAGTGGCCAAAGAGGGATAATCCCATTGGTTTCGTTTAGCCAGGAAAACAAACACCCCGTCAATATCATCGGATTGGCGGGGTGTTTTGCATTATTACTCATAGCTTAGTCCTTCACGAATACTTATTTTATTGGCATTGCGAGCCGGTATGAGTACGGCCACTGAGCTAAAAACAACAATTATTGCCAGCCAAACAAATAAACCTGTAAATGAAATGTTGAAATTGAGTGTAGTTTCGAAAAATATTTCAAACAACTTATTGCCCAGATAATAGCTCACGGGAACTGATATAACAGCAGCCATTGCCCAACTCATAATGCCAATTAAAAAACCTTCGGTAAGGATTAATTGATACAGTTTTTTTGAATTTACACCAATTGCACGTAAAACTGATAATTCGCGTATTCGCTCTACTATATTTATCCCCATTGTGGTAATTAATCCCAGGCCACCAACAATAATCAGCAAAAGAGCGACCATGATGAGCATAGTCGTTATTACCACCAAATGGTCGACTACGCGATCTTTATACTGGTCTTTCCTGAAAACAAGGCTTACCGGGATACTCTTTTCCTTAAACCATTGTTCCATTTTGACAGAATATGCAGAAATATCGGATTGGTTGCATTTGAATGCAATCAAAGCACTGTTTGTTTTGCCCTTCATCCTTATCCACTCTGACAGCACCGGTTTGTTCACGTAAACAGTTGCTCCAGAGAATAACTCACGAATGCAACCTACAACTTTAAATTTTTGTATTTTACTGTTTACTTTCAGTTTTATTTCACTACCCAGAGAAATATCAGGATGTTTAGCCTGAAAAACATGATTTATAACTACCTCATTATCATTTCCTGACAGCCATCTGCCGGTCATTATTTCGGGAGAAAATAATTTCGTCTGATAAGGTACAGCTTTTACATCCATCAGTTCACTTTCGGATTTACCCGACATTATTCGCGTAGCTTTTACATATCCCCATGTTTCGTAGTCCGATACAAACGGCAAACTATCGAGTGATGCACAAAAATCAGCTTCATCAACGCCATCCGAAAGAAGCAGCGAAATATCGT